>JAMIQN010000307.1:0-11462 GCA_035914595.1 Chitinophagaceae bacterium
AACAAATTGGCAGGCAGGGGCTTTCCACCCACGGCTGCAGGCTGTGCATGGCCACTGGCAAAGAGGGCCAACACGGCTCGCTGCGCAAAGGAGCCGTCATAAACAAAGCCAAATTCAAACAGCAGCAGATCCAGATTGCGACGCGCCAGATTGTAGGAAACCACTTCCAGCCCTGTCTCCAGCATGGAAGGCCGCATGACGTCCAGCTCGGTGCTGAGGCTGTTCAGCAGTCGGGCGAGATCGGCATCGGCTGCGTAGTACTTGCTGTTGGTAATGGAGTTGGTTACAATTTCAGAGAAGCCCAATCCCGCCAGGCCCGTAGCCACTTTCTCCCGCTGCGCCCTGTCGGAAGGTAGTTGTGACATGAGCGACATCTGAAGGCGTTGCGGAATGGGAATATGGTCCAGCCCATCAATGCGCAGCACTTCTTCCACCACGTCCGCCAGTTGCGTGATGTCTGTTTTGGAACTGGGCACCAGCAGCACACAGCCTTCATCGGTTCGTTCGCTCAGGCCAAACCCCAGCGACTGCAAGATGCCACAAACGGCATCGGGCGCGTAACTCTTTCCGGCGAGGCGGTCTATATGATCGAAACGGATGGGCAGGCACAGCAAGGCTTGGGGCGCAGGATATACATCCACCACACCGCCATCCACCCGGCCTCCCGCCACAGATATCATCAGTGCAGCGGCTCGCAGCAACACAGTTTCGACCTGGGCAATGTCCACGCCCTTCTCAAAATGAGTAGCCGCATCCGTGCGCAAGCCATGATGCAGAGAGGTGCGCCGGATTGTGGTCGGGTCGAAGCAGGCACTTTCTATAAAGACATCCGTTGTGGCTTCCGTGACGCCGCTGTCTAAACCGCCAAAGACGCCGGCCATCGCGACAGGCGCGGCGCCACTGCAAATGAGCAGGTCCTCGCCGCCACGCAGTGTTCGCTCTTTTCCATCCAGCGTGACGAAGCGTTCGTCAGCCTTCGCGAAGCGCACTTCAATGGTATTGCCTGCAAGACGGGCCGCATCGAAGGCATGCAGGGGCTGGCCCCATTCCTGAAGGATGTAGTTGGTCACGTCCACCACATTATTGATGCTGCGAATGCCGACGGTGGCCAGGCGCGCGACGAGCCAGTCCGGAGAGGGGGCCACTTTCAAGCCCCGGATCGTCAGGCCGGCATAGCGGGGACAGGCCTTCGGCTCCAAAACCTTCACTGAAATCGGGCTGGGGCTGCTGCCGGCTACGGGCACCGCTTCAGGCAGTTGCAGCGGATAATCGGCGCCTTCATGATGGCTGAGGTAGGCGCACACATCGCGGGCGGCACCGATATGGCTATTGGCGTCCGAGCGGTTGGGGGTAAGGCCGATATGGATGGCCGTGTCCGGCTCGGGCAGCTTGAAATATTCGGTTGCAGTAATGCCTATCGGCGTTGCTTCCGGCAGCACGATGATGCCGTCATGACTGCTGCCAACGCCTATTTCGTCTTCGGCGCAGATCATGCCTTCGCTCAGCTCACCTCTGATTTTTGCTTTTTTGATTTGAAAAGGCTCGCCACCGGCGGGATGCAGCGTAGCACCTACAGGAGCTACAATCACCTTTTGGCCGGCCGCCACATTAGGAGCGCCGCAGACGATATGCAGAGGCTCAGGCCCTCCGATATTGACGGTGGTGAGGCGTAGCTTATCAGCATTTGGATGAGAGGCACAGGTCAAAACTTCACCCACCCGAAGGGCATCCAGCGCGCCGGGATTGCCCATCGGCTCCAAGCCTTCCACCTCCAGACCAACACTTGTAAGAATCCGACCCAATTCGTCGGCAGGCAAGGCTTTTGGGAGATAATCCAAGAGCCATTGATAGGATAAAATCATGCGGCGGCAAAGATAGCAGGGATGATTACCGGGCTGAAAAGCGAAGGCCGCCGAGGCCTCTTTCGGGAGCCCGGGCAGAGGGGCCGGTTTTTGATTTCACGCAGACATATTCATACAGTTCATTTGGGGAAAAGGCCGGAGAAAGGCGTGGATAAGAACTGCATGGGGTGAATAAGAAACTAAATACCCTTCTTTATTGTGTATGACGCTGTGGAAAAGTGGGGAGGCAGGCGCGTACATCTTGAAGAGAAGTAAATTTTTCCCGGGCAAAAACAGCCCATAGTTTCGCCCTTGTAGCCGCCCGGCAGCCGCCCTTTGAGGGTCTTTTACCCATCAAAATCGAACCTTCCCGCCTCGGAAGCCCGGCCATTACCCGGCGCCGCTATCCTTCTCAAAATGGCTGTCAACATCAAAAAAGACTTCGGCGCAACCCGCAGTCGCAAGCACGACTTATCCTCTTTGGTTTATGGAAAAGTGCCGCCGCAGGCAACCGAACTGGAAGAGGCCGTGCTGGGCGCCATTATGCTGGAAAAGGACAAGCTGGCCGAGGTACTGGAGATCATCCAAAGCCCGGACTGCTTTTATGTGGATGCCCACCAGCGCATCTATGCGGCCATCCGTCGGCTGTTCGACAAAGGCTCACCGGTGGACCTGCTGACGGTTACCGAAGCCCTGCGCAAGAGCGATGAACTGGAGCTGGTGGGTGGCGCCTATTTCGTGTCGCGCCTGACGATGAGTGTGGTGTCCTCGGCCCACGTGGAGTCACATGCGCGCATCGTGATGGAGAAGTATATCCAGCGCGAGCTGATCCGCATTTCCGGCGAGGTGATTGCCGATGCCTATGAAGACAGCTCCGACGTCTTTGACCTGCTGGACAAGGCCGAAAGCAGCCTTTATGAAATCACCGACAAGCACCTGCGAAAAAACTTCCTAAGCCTGAGCGATGTGCTGGTTCAGACGATCCAGGAGATTGGCGAAGCGAAGAATAACAAGGAAGATGTGACCGGCGTACCTACGGGATTCCGCCTCCTTGATCGCCTCACGGCAGGCTGGCAGAAGAATGCCCTCATCATCGTAGCGGCCCGCCCTGCGGTGGGTAAAACGGCCTTCTGCCTGAACCTGGCGATGAATGCGGCCATGCATTCGAAAAAGCCATTCCCTATAGCCTTCTTTTCGCTGGAAATGGGAGCAGGCGAACTGGTAAAGCGGATGCTGGCCGCTACTACCGAAGTGACGATGGATGCCATCACCAAAGGGCGCATGCAGGAGCATGAGTTCATCCAGCTCACGCAAAGGATGGACCGGCTGGCCAAGGCCCCCATCTTCCTCGATGACCAGGCAGCGCTCAACATTTTCGAGCTGCGGGCCAAGGCACGACGGCTGAAGCAAAAACACGACATCCAGCTCATCATCATTGACTATCTGCAGCTTATGCAGGCGGACGTCAATCGGAATGGCAACCGAGAGCAGGAAATTTCAAAAATCTCGCGCGACCTGAAGGCGCTGGCCAAGGAGTTGGAGATCCCCATTATCGCCTTGTCGCAGTTGAGTCGTGCGGTGGAAAGCCGTAAGGAAAGCAAGGTGCCACAACTCTCCGACCTCCGTGAATCGGGTGCTATCGAACAGGATGCGGACATGGTCATGTTCCTCTACCGGCCCGAGTATTACGGCATCAACAACGATGAAATGGGGCAGGCTATCGAAGGGGAAACCCATATCCACGTAGCCAAAAATCGGAGCGGCTCTACCGACACCATCAAGCTGCGGTTCATCAAGGAGTACCAGAAGTTCGTGGACCTGGAGGAAGAGAGTGGCGGAGGTACTTTTTACAGTAATCCTCAGGCAGGTATGCCGCGCGACACGAGTGGGTTTGGAGGCAGTAAGCTGTATGTCCAGCCGAACTACCAGACGATGCCCTCAAAGGCCAATGACATTCAGTTTGATGGCGACGATGCCAACGACACGCGGCATTCCGACAGCCACGATGAGGAGGCGCCGTTTTGAGGCAGTTTGAATTCTTCTGATTTAAGGGGAATCAATCCTCTCCTTTCTATCTGGAAAGGAAATTTTGCGAAGTGCCTCATTTATAGGCTTTTCCCTCCCCCCTCAATAAAAATCATAATCCCGCCGGCCAATGTTGAGGCGGATGCCGCCATACACATATTTCACGGTGTAGTCGGGTGCCAGACCATCCTGAACTGAAACCTTACGATAGCTACCTCCCAAGTCAATAAACAGATTTTCACGCAGTTCGTAAGAAGCATTCAGGTTCACGGAAATCGTGTTCGTCTCCACCCCGTTGGTCAGTCCAAAGCCGTACTCCTGCTCGCCGGGTGCAGGGTTCAGCGGCGTGAAATGATTGTAATTGAGGAACGGATTGCTGCCGTAATTGGTGCCATTGCTATCCAGCCCCTGCCGGTAAGAAAGCACCTTCAGACTGAGGTACAAATTGGGCGCAGGCTGATACCGCGCAATGCCCACAAACTCAGCAAATCCGGCCCCCAAAGGATGCGCCAGCGGCTGATTGTAGTGAGTATAACTCGCAATTGTATCTGAATGAGAATAAGTGAAAGGCCTTACCAAATTCACTTCGGCCTGCAGGTCTAAATTGGGCACATTCAGGGCATCAAACCATTTACCGCCTAACTGCACTGCGTACTTATTGCCCCACCAGCCACGGTTGCTGAAAAGTTCTTTGCTCTTAAACTCATCAAAATAGAGCTGCCCATAAAACTGAAGATGGTGTGCAGCAATCGCTTTGAAGTTAAAACCCAGATTCACATTATCCGGCGAGCCGTTGGCCCGTTCGATGGAACGGTAGAAAATGATGGGGTTCATGTATGAAAAATCATAGCGGTCGGTGCGGGCAAAAATCACGCTTTCAAACATGCCGATATTCAGCCAGCGAAGCGCATTGATGCTCAGGTGGTGCATTGTGGCATACTTGTGCGGCAGGTCTCGGTCGCCCCCGCGGATGTACTGTGGTGTCAGCTCCAGATAGAGGTTTTGGTAATTCAGTTTCCAAATGCGCGTATTGATGCGCAGGAAGGTGGCCGGTGCGGAAAAATCAGAAAGAAACAGGGAGCGATAACCATCTCCGATAAAATGCTTGTCGTAGCCGGCAGTCACATTGATCACGTTCTTAATCACGGCAAAATCGAAGTAACCCCGGGCCGCGAGATAATCGTAGGTGCCCGTTGAAGGCGTCTGATAGTAGTCGGCACCCGGCACCGCCGTGAAGGGCGCCCAGCGGCGTTCGATGTAGTCCTTCACAAACATGGGCGGCTCCTCCTGGTTGTCGGTCACGTAAGTATAGACACCAATCTTATCGGCAATCCGTGCGCGTATTTCCACTCCCCGGCTGGAAGAAAACAGGCTGTTGTCAGGGTCGCGGTCATCGCTCTGCGCAATGACACCTGCTGAGAGCACCGGATTGGCTACCAGAAAAAAGTTGGGCGTCTTCACATGCACGAAATCGGGTTGCTTCTTGTAAAAAGTGCCGTGCAGCCAGGGTAGCTTCGAGTCGAGTGTACCATCGCCATTGGAGGCCCATTCGCCACTCACTGAAATGCCGTGACGGATATTGTAGTAGTCTATCCTGCTGAGGCCGATGCCGCCATTGCCCACCAGGTCGCCGGCAGCTACATCTTTCACGGATTCCAAAAAAGCGACCGCCCCCTTTCGGGACACGGGCTTGTCCGCCAGGTAAAGGTTTTCATCCAGAAATCCCTGACGGGTTTCGAGGCGGTCCAGCATGTGATAATCCTCCTGGCCCAGTTGCAGATAAGTGGTTTGGGCTTGCGCTTCCAGTGCGCAGCAGGCTGCCGCGATGAGCAACAGTTTTTTGTTCGCCATGATGAGGGTGTGTGAGGGTAACTTGCCGTAAAAGTATTCGCATAAAAATACCCCGTCCCTGCGCATGTCCAGCCCTGATATTCTGATTCACAACGCCACAATTGTCAATGAAGGCCATCGCTTTCAGGGCGATGTTTTCATCCGCAACGGACGCATTGAGCGCATCGGCGACAGGCTGCAGGTGGCATCTGCCGTTCGCGAAATAGATGCTTCGGGCCTGCATCTGCTACCCGGTGCCATTGATGATCAGGTTCACTTTCGCGAACCGGGGCTGACACACAAGGCCTGCATTGAAACGGAGTCGAGGGCAGCAGTAGCGGGTGGGGTAACCTCCTTCATGGAAATGCCCAACACCAAACCGCCGGCGCTGAGTCAGGATTTGTTGGAGCAGAAATATGCGATTGCGGCCGCCTGCTCGCCGGCCAACTATTCCTTCTTCATGGGCGTCTCCAATGACAATGCAGAGGAGGTGCTGCGTACGAATGAAAAGAAGCAGAACGTCTGTGGCGTAAAAATTTTCATGGGCTCTTCCACCGGCTCCATGCTCGTGGACAACTTCAATACGCTCCGCCGAATTTTTGAAGGATCCGAATTGCTCATTGCTACGCACTGCGAAGACGAGCGCGTCATTGCAGCCAACAAAGCGAAATATCCGCAGCCTGATTCTGCCGCCTTTCATCCCCTCATTCGCGATGAAGAAGCCTGCTTTGAAAGCTCCTTCATAGCGGTTCAGTTGGCCAAGCAAACGGGAGCCAGGCTGCACATCCTGCACATCTCCACCGAACGCGAATTGCAGCTTTTCAGCAACATGCTGCCCTTGCGCGAAAAGCAAATCACCGCCGAGGTCTGCGTGCATCACCTGCACTTCACTGCAGATGACTATGAGCAGTTTGGCAACCTCATCAAATGCAATCCCGCCATCAAGGCGCCGCAGCATCGACAGGCACTTTGGGAAGGCCTACTGGACAACCGGCTGGACATCATAGCGACGGACCATGCCCCGCATACCTGGGAAGAAAAAATGCAGCCTTACAGCGAGGCTCCTTCCGGCATCCCGCTCGTGCAACATTCTCTTTTGCTGATGCTGCAGTATGTGCATCAGGGCAAGCTCTCTATTGAAAAGGTGGTGGAGAAAATGAGCCATGCACCGGCTGAGTGTTTCCGTATTCGCGAGCGGGGCTATATCCGCGAAGGCTATGCAGCCGACCTGGTGTTGGTGGACCTTGACGGAGCTACGCAGGTGTCGAAAGAAAATCTGCTCTATCGCTGTGGTTGGTCGCCGTTTGAAGGACACCGCTTCCCGGCACGCATCACGCACACGCTAGTGAATGGAGCCGTCGTTTATGAAAATGGGGTGGTCGCCGCGTCTCCATGTGGCGCCCGCCTTCAATTCGACCGATAGACACGAGCGCCTTCATTTTTGACGAAGCTGCTTCTTCATGCAAAACGATAAGACGACCCTCCGTGACCTCGCCATTTTCGGCAGCCAGGGAGAGGATGTCTTTTCTCTGATTGATCGCACCACCACTGCAGCAGGCCGTGAAGCACTTCGGCACATTCTGCTCCAGCCACCCGACCGTTTTGAGTTGTTGTTAGAGACGCAGGAGGTCGTGAAATGGTGGAGCCGCAACGGAACGCGTTGGACGCAGCAGGTGAGCAATGGCACGCTGGTTCTGCTCGAAAAATTCTTTGAATCGGCAGACACACATCATGCCCCCGGCGGCTTTGCCTTGCTGTTGGGCAATTTCTTTCAGAAGCTCGTCAATCGCAATCAATACAGTTTCATCCAGTTCTCAGTAGCGCAGATAGCCGACCTGCTGCGGGGCTGCACAGAGCTGACGGGGTTGCTTCAGGAAAAAGACCTACCACGACTCCTCGCTGAAAAATTGGAAGCCATACACGAGGTGTTGCAACATCCCTTGGTCGAGCCACTGATGCAGGCCAACAAACACACATCCTACGCGACACTGAGCCGATTGGCCTACCGGGCGCGCCGCGAGTTGAAGCATCAGACCTACCGCCTTGTGGACCTCTTTGCACAACTGGATGCCTGGCAGGCGATGGGCGCAGCCACCTCCACACTCGGCTGGCAATTCCCTAAGCTGCTGCCTGCGCTGCCTCTTCGCTTTCGGGTGGAAGGCCTGTATCATCCGCTGCTTGAATCACCGGTGCCGTATGAAATTGCCTTCGACGCACCACAGCATTTTCTCTTCCTCACCGGCGCCAACATGAGCGGCAAGACAACGCTGATGCGTGCGCTGGGACTGAGTGCGCTGTTGGCTCATGTAGGTATGGGCGTGCCGGCGCGCAGCATGGAGCTTTCTTTTTTGGAAGGCATCATCACCAATATGCATGTGGAGGATAACCTGCTGCGTGGCGAGAGCTACTTTCTTGCCGAAGTGCTGCGCATGAAAAAGACGGCTGAAAAGCTGGTAGGCAGCGGCCCGCATCTGGTGTTGATGGACGAACTATTCAAAGGCACCAATGTGCACGATGCCTATGAATGCACCCGGGCCGTGGTGGATGGGCTCCTGCTGCATCCGCACCAACTGCTGGTGCTTTCGACGCATATCCACGAGGCCGCACATCATTTTGAAAAGCGCAGCGACATCTGCTTTGCGCGTTTCATTACGACGATGAATGAGGATGGCAGTTTTCACTTTAGCTACGAATTGAAGCCCGGCATTTCAGATGACCGGATTGGCTACCGCATCCTGCAACAGGAAGGTGTACTGGATTTGCTGCGGCACCATACAACATCCTAAACGAAGGCATTTTCAGCCTTGCAATCGGCTCCCATTTTCAGTTGGGGAAACCTTCTTTTCTTTCCAAGAAAAATTACTGCAAAAAATGCCACCTGCTATGCGCGCGGCGACGACTTGATCAGGCTCTGGAGCTGCAACATGGTGCGCTGAAGGCTGTCGTTGCTGCCATCCAGGAAGATGGTATTGCCCTGCCCGTTTTCCGCAAAGTGCTTGATAGCATCTGTCCACATGGAGAAAAGGATGAACGAGGCATCGAGATTGGCCTCTTCCATTTCGCGGGCTGCCATCGCCATGCCTTTGGCTACTTCCTCTCGGAAAAGCGCGACCCCCTGACCGCGAAGCTGTGCCGCCTGTCGTTCCGCCTCTGCCGAAATCTTGATGGCATTGCCTTCCGCTTCGGCGGCTTTGGTTTTTGTGATCAACAGTGCCTGGCCTTCATTTTCAGCGGCAGCCTTCAGATTGTTGGAGGCCACAACCTGCGCCATAGAGCGCATGATGGCTTCATCGAAAGTGATGTCGTTGATCTGAATGTCTATGAGGTGATAGCCCCAGGCCTCAAGCTGGGCATCGAGCTGCTCCTTCACGTGCAGAATAATTTCGGTGCGCAGCAGGAGAATTTCTGATTGGCGTTTGGTAGCCACGAAAGCACGCACAGCGCCTTCCACAGAGCGAACCAATGCCTGCATGAAACTTTGCTGGTCGAGGAATTTGAAGGCCACATTCTTCATGGTTTCCGTTTCCTGATTGAGAACGGCATACAACATCATTGAGGAGAAATTGACATTGGCCTGGTCCTGCGTGATAGCCTGAAACTTCAACTCGATGGAGCGGTTCTGATAAGAGATGCGTCGGAAGATTTTTTCAATGAGCGGGATTCTAAAATTCAAACCCGGGCGCAGCACCCGGCGATACTTACCAAAAACAGTGATGACGGCAACGGTGCCCTGCTGCACAGTGACTATTGAAAAGAGAACGATCAGAATGATTATTCCGAGGATAATATATCCAGACATAGGTTTGGGGTTTGCCTGCGAAGAAAGCAGTTTTTAAGCGAGTTTTGAGCCTCACGCTACTCCCTTGGCTACCCGCAAATCCACCCGGAAAAAATCCTTACTGGATACCGAGCACATGCTGGACGAGTACTTTGCCGACAAGGCATTGATTGGGGTGGCCTGCTCTTTTCTTCCGTCGCGATTTTGCTGGCTGCTCGAAGCTCATTTCGGAATTGAACTATTTCTGGATGCAGGCCGCACCATTGTACTGAGCTACCCGAATCAATCGATCCAAAGCTTCAATGTGTATCGTCAGGTGGCACCGCTACATGGGGTGCGCCACAAGATTTACGTGCTCCGCAATGAAACGCACAGCTTATTGCCGGATGCCAAGACTCTGGATTATGTGTGGCAGATTCAATGCCCCAATACTGCTGAATTAGCCGAACAGTATGCAGGCCTTCTGCGCAGCCTGCCTTCCATTCAGCTTGCCACGCTGATCGCCCCACAGGAATTTAAGAGTGTGAGTAACCTTATTGAATAGGTACGACTGTCGCAATAGGCACCGGATTGATTTTCACAATTCGCCCACAAGTCTTTTTCCATTTCTTTGCCCCTGCCAATTTTTTAGCTCCTAATGAACTTCAGGAAAGTAAACAACATCGCCGGGTGGATCACCGGCGGCATTGCTACGCTCGTCTATCTCCTCACGATGGAGGCGACGGTGTCGTACTGGGATTGCGGCGAATTTCTTGCCTGTGCCTACAAGCTGGAAGTGGGCCACTCGCCCGGCGCTCCGTTTTTCATGCTTATCCAGCGCATGTTCGGCCTGCTTGCCGGCGGCGATGTAAAGCATGTAGCAATACTGATCAACTCCTGGAGCGCCATTGCCAGCGGCCTGACGATTCTGTTTCTTTTCTGGACGATCACTCATTTTGCCAAAAAGCTGCTTGCGCCGAATGATGAAGCGCTCAATAAGACTCAGGTTGCGCTGATCATAGGCTCCGGCCTTGTGGGCGCATTGGCTTACACCTTCTCCGACACATTCTGGTTTAGTGCTGTGGAAGCGGAAGTGTATGCTACCTCATCGCTGTTTACAGCGGTTACTTTTTGGGCCATTTTGAAATGGGAGCACGTCGCTGACCGACCCTATGCCGACCGCTGGCTGTTGCTGATTGCCTACCTGATTGGCCTTTCCATCGGCATCCACCTGCTCAACCTGCTGACCATTCCGGCGCTTGCGATGGTCTATTATTTCAAGCGCTATCAAGTGACGAAAATGGGTACAGTGGTGGCTTTTGTGCTGGGCTGTGTGGCGCTGGCCATCGTGCAGTTTGGCGTCATTCAGGGCGTCACTATCATGGCTTCTTCCTTTGATGTGTTCTTCGTCAACTCGCTGGGGCTGCCCTTCGACAGTGGCTCTTTGTTCGCAATCCTTCTCATTGCCGGGGTAGCCATCGGGCTCCTTATTTATGCGAAGAAGAAAGGCTTTTACCTGCTTCATACCGGCATCCTTTGCCTGGTGTTCATCATGATTGGATTCTCGTCCTACATCGTGCCGATGATTCGTTCGCGGGCGGATGTGCCGATTGATATGACGAACCCGGACAATACGCTTTCGCTGGTGAGCTATGTGCAACGCGAGCAGTTTGGGCAGCAGCCGCTGCTCTATGGCCCAGACTTCGATGCGCAGCTTGTGGACGTTTATAGCGAAGGTCCTCGCTATACAAAGAGCGAGAAGAATGGCAAGGATTATTATGAAGTGGTAGGCAAAAAGCGTGGCTACAAATTCGAGCCGGACAAGATGCGTTTCTTCCCCCGCATCTGGGACAACAACGACCCGGGCCATATTCAGTTTTATCGCTCCTACTTAGGCCTCGGTCCCGATGAGCGCCCCACCAGCACGGACAATCTGCGCTACTTCTTCGGCTACCAGATGAACTGGATGTGGTGGCGCTATTTCATGTGGAATTATGCCGGGCGTCAGA
>JAMIQN010000308.1:0-1979 GCA_035914595.1 Chitinophagaceae bacterium
TTGTGGTGAAAGAGCTGTGCCTTCGCAGGCCCTCCATCATTTTGCACGGCAGCCATTTTAACCGACCTTCGCGCCGCAAAAAAATAAAGTACATCAAGATGAGCGTAACCATAACCGCACAAGACGTCAAGAAGCTCCGCGACCAAACCGGCGCCGGCATGGCTGACTGCCGCAAGGCACTCGAAGAAAGCCAGGGCGACCTGGAAGGCGCTATTGACTACCTCCGTAAGAAGGGTCAGAAAGTAGCCGCCAACCGCCAGGACCGCGAGGCCAAGGAAGGTGTTGTCATTGCCCGCACAAACCCCGATGGCAATTATGGCATCATCATTCAGCTTTCTTCTGAAACGGATTTCGTGAGTAAGAATGCCGAATTCATCCGCTTTGCGAATGACGTAGCGGCTATCGCTGAGCAGAATATGCCCGAATCAATTGATGCCCTTAAGGCCCTGCCAATGGAAGGTTCTACCGTGGGCGACAAGCTCAATGAAACGGTAGCCAAGATTGGTGAAAAGATTGACATTGTTCGCTATGAGCAAGTGAGCGCCGATACAGTAGTGGCCTATATCCACGGCAATTATCGTATTGGTGTGCTGGTGGGTATGAACAATGCCAAGGGCGACCATGTGCGCGAAGCCGGCAAGGACGTGGCCATGCAGATTGCAGCTATGAATCCGCTCGGCCTCAGCCACGAAAGCATCGAAGCACACGTCATTGAGCGCGAGCGCAACATCATCATCGAGCAGATGAAAACGGACCCCAAGATGAGCGGGAAGCCCGACGAGATGATTGCCAAAGTGGCCGAAGGAAAACTCAACGCCTTCTTCAAAGAAAACACCCTGCTCGCTCAGCCTTTCGTAAAGGACAACAGCAAGAGTGTAGGTGACTACATCAAGAGTGTGGACAAGAACCTGGGCGTAACGCAATTCAAGCGTGTAGCCATTTAAGACGCCCTGCACTTCTCTTTAGAAAAAGGAAACCTCGTAGCCCAACAGCTACGAGGTTTTTTTCTTTCATGCCCGCTGATGTCACGCGTGATTTCAAACGCGAACGATGGCAACCGTCAGCCGGCTCACACAAACAAGTTTCCCTGCTTCATTGCGGATTTGAATATCCCAGACGTGCGACTTGGCACCGATATGCAAGGGTTTGCAGGTGCCGTACACCCAGCCGCTACGGATAGGCCGCAGATGATTGGCATTCACTTCCTGCCCCACACCGATAAATTTTTCCCGGTCAATAATCAGGTTGCTGGCCACACTGCCCAGGCTTTCCGCGAGCACCACAGAAGCGCCGCCATGCAGGATGCCATAAGGCTGATGCGTCCTGCTGTCCACAGGCATCCGGGCACTAAGCGAATCGTCGTCAGCCGCCGTGAACTCAATACCGATGAGCTGCGCCAGGCCATGACGGCCGGCATTAAGCGTTTCCAAATCAATCGGTGACTTCCAAAGCATCGGTTGGCAACTTCCGGCGAAAATGATCAATAGACGTGCTGGCCTCCGTTGATGCTATAGTTCGCACCCGTGATAAAGCTGGCTTCATCACTGGCCAGGAAGCTGACAAGGTGCGCTACCTCATGCGTGCCACCCAGGCGGCCAACGGGTATTTGAGCCACGATGGCATCGCGGTACTTCTGCTCCACCGCCATGACCATATCCGTACCGATGTAGCCCGGCGAGATGGTGTTGACCGTAACGCCATACTTGGCTACTTCCATCGCAAGGGTTTTGGTAAAGCCGTGCATACCCGCTTTTGCTGCGGAATAATTAGCCTGACCAAACTGGCCGCGTTGTCCATTCACGGAGGAGATATTGATGATGCGGCCAAACTTTCTTTCGATCATGCCGTTAATCACATGACGCGTGGTGTTGAACACCGAATTGAGGTTGGTGTCAATGACGGCATGCCAGTCTTCGGGAGTCATTTTCGAGAAGCGGATGTCCCGGGTGATGCCGGCATTGTTGACAAGGATATCTACC
>JAMIQN010000309.1:0-4626 GCA_035914595.1 Chitinophagaceae bacterium
CGGTAATACCCTGAATTCTTCCTTCCGCGTCTTTGGCAACGTCTTCGGCGAGGCCGTCCTTCTGCGCCTTCCGAACATGTTCAATGGCATCCCTGCGGATGTTGCGGATAGCAACTTTGGCCTGCTCACCTTCCTGATGCACGCGCTTCACCAATTCCTTGCGGCGCTCTTCGGTGAGGGGTGGTAAAAAAAGGCGGATGAAGCTGCCGTCATTCTGCGGGTTCAGCCCAATATTGGAAGCAATGATGGCCTTCTCGATGGGGCCGAGCATGTTCTTTTCCCAGGGCTGCAGAGCAATGGTGCGGGCATCGGGAATGGAGATATTGGCCACCTGATTGAGGGGTGTAGGATTGCCGTAATAGTCCACGCTGATGCCATCAACGATAGCGGGCGTGGCCTTGCCTGCACGGATTTTCGACAGTTCAGATTCCAGGTGGCTGATTGCTTTGGCCATGGCTGCCTGTGCATCCTGACTAATCTTTTCTAAGGCCTCAGTCATAATAAAAAGGGGGTTGTGAAATGGCCGCGAAGATGGGCTGAAAAAAGGCTCTGAAAGGAGCCACCGGCAGCATGTTTTTCGCGCCGCGCAAAAGTATGGCTATACACGCATCGCCCCAACCGATTAGGCCGCCGTTGTGGGCGTCCCGTACCTTTGAAAGCATGAATCCTGAAACACTTACAGCAGCCTCCGAGGTGCCTGTAACGCTTAGTGAAAATGCGCTTCGCGAATTGAAACGCCTGATGAATGAGCCCGGATTTGAGCCGGGGCAATGCCTGCGGATCGGGGTGAAGGGCGG
The DNA here is from genome assembly GCA_035914595.1 of Chitinophagaceae bacterium. Taxonomy (GTDB): domain Bacteria; phylum Bacteroidota; class Bacteroidia; order Chitinophagales; family Chitinophagaceae; genus UBA1952. The sequence goes on from JAMIQN010000309.1 coordinate 798, forward strand.
CGGCTGCAGCGGCCTCTCTTATATGCTCGGATTTGACAAGCCCGAAGCCGACGATGCCGTCTATCAGATTGGCGAGGTTCGCTTGCTGATGAAGCCGGCACATGGCTTATATCTGAAAGGCATGGAAGTGGATTTTGAAGACGGCCTCAATGCCCGTGGGTTCAGTTTCAAGAATCCGAATGCCAGCACGTCCTGCGGCTGCGGCAGTTCCTTTGCGGTATGATCTTTGAGCGGAGAAGCCCGCAAATCAACCTCAGTGTAGCACGGCGTAGTGACGCAAGCGGCCGGACACAGGGGTTGTGTTATCCTACCTTTGCCCGCGTCTAAAAAAATTCTTCATTCTATATCATGGGATACGTAAAAGACAAGTTCAAAAAAGTAGCCGATGCAAAGGCTATTGAAATCAAAGAAATCCTCGCCAATCATGGAGATGCGGAACTGGGCAAAGTCGTCCTTTCGCAGGCCTATCAGGGCGCCCGTGGCATCCCCGCATTGGTGTCTGAAACATCTCTTCTTGACCCCAACGATGGCATTCGCTTCCGTGGCTTCTCCATTCCTCAGCTTCGCGAAAAGCTGCCTAAGGTGGACGGCGGCCAGGAGCCCTGCCCCGAAGGACTCTTCTTTCTGATGCTGACAGGCGAACTGCCCAGCGATGAAGATGCAGCCCATATTTCCGCCACCTGGGCGCGCCGCAGCCACGTACCGACGCACGTGTTTCAGGTCATTGAAGCACTGCCGGTGAACACCCACCCGATGACGCAGTTCTGCGCTGCCATCCTGGCGCTGGAAACAGAAAGCAAGTTTGCCAAGGCTTATCAGGAAGGCATCTCGAAGAAGGACTACTGGGACTACACCTACGAAGATGCAATGACCCTGATCGCAAGGCTGCCCCGCATTGCGGCCTACATCTATCGCCGCAAGTACAAGGGCGGGCAGCACATCCAGCCGGATGGCATGCTCGACTGGAGTGGCAACTTCGCCCACATGCTCGGCTTCGACAACGAAAGTTTCCGCGAGTTGATGCGCCTCTATCTCACCATCCATGCTGACCACGAAGGCGGCAATGTGAGCGCTCATACTACACACCTCGTCGGCTCTGCCCTCTCTGACCCCTATCTGTCACTTGCAGCCGGTATGGCGGGTTTGGCAGGCCCGCTGCATGGCCTCGCCAACCAGGAAGTGATTCGCTGGATTGAAGAGTTACAACGCGAGTTGGGCACTCAGGAGCCCAGCAAAGAGCAGATTGCTGAATACATCCATAAAACGCTGGCAGAAGGCAAGGTGGTGCCGGGCTACGGCCACGCCGTCCTGCGCCAGACCGACCCTCGCTTTGTGGCCCAAATGGAATTTGGCAAGAAGCATTGCCCCGATGACCCGACCGTCAAGACGGTATGGAACGTCTATGAAGTGGCACCTGCCATCTTGGAGGCTACCGGAAAAATCAAGAACCCCTGGCCGAATGTGGACGCACACAGCGGCTCACTGCTGAAGCACTACGGCCTCGTTGAAGAAGATTTCTACACCGTGCTGTTTGGTGTCAGCCGTGCCCTCGGCGTTCTGGCTTCCCTGTGCTGGGACCGCGCGCTGAGCTTCCCGATTGAGCGGCCCAAGAGCATCACCACTGAATGGGTGAAGCGCTGGCTGGCCAAGCAGGGACAGGTAGCTGCATAAGCTTCCCTGAAATGAACAAAAGAAAAGTGGCCGTCTCAAAAGCTGAGGCGGCCACTTTTTATTCGGGTACCTGATGGAGACTGTTTATGCAGTCTTCATTCTCCTGCCAAGACAGTTCCCACTTTTTGCGGGAATCAAATCTTGCCGGCACCGGCTTTTACCGCACCACACTGATTTTCCCCGCCTGTAACGACTTTGTGCCTGCGGTGATCTTATAGAGGTAAACACCGGGCGCAACATTTCTTACATTCCAGTGCAGCGCCCCCGGCCCTGCCGACAACTTTGCTGCATACACCAATCTCCCCTCGGCAGCAGATATTGTCAGAACGAGCGGTTCAGGCTTGCCAGTGAAATCATAATCGAAGATCGCCTCATCGCGCACCGGGTTTGGATGCACAGAAAACGTTTTCTGCTGCGCAACATTGCCGGCGTAGGGCGGTGCTTCGTTGCGCTTCACCCGCTGCTCGCCTCCTGTACCGTTGCCATAGCTGGTATCGCAAGGCAGGGGCAGGATTCCCATGTTTTGATTGCGCAGGTTTCCGGCCAGATAGGATGCTGCACTGTGGCCCCGGGCTGCATACAGCGCCAGGCTGTCCAGTTCTGCACTGTCTAAGCTTAGCTCATCTCTTCCGTCCTGAAACGTGGCCTTCAACAGGTCGAATACATCCTTGTAGGTGTTGTATTCATTCAGGCTTTCATCGGCCAGGTCGAATTCGTCGGGAATGGTGGTTAATGCCGCATCTGCCTCGCTGTATTTGTGTGCACCGAGATAGGCGAAGGCATTGGCATAGCGGGGCCATAGTTCCGGCAGTTGTTTACGCCAGTAGGAGAGTGTGTCTATATCCACGCCATTGGTATCGCTGAGGATTTCCCAAACGATGTCCTGATGATTCCGTACCATACCCAGGTAGTTGCTGTCAATAGCAGTGAGGTCGTTGCTCATGGCCGAAACATCGGCGCGGTGCGCACGTAGCGTATCAATATTTTCTTCAGGATAGGCCCCCGGCATCAGCAGGCCCAGGTAGTCTAACAGGTCTTCGGATAGCATTTCAGGGCAGGCCAGCAGCACCTGCATCATCTTCAACATCGGCACTTTATTATTGGCGGCAGCAGCTTCCAGCACTTCTTCGCTGAGGTAGGGCGCAAGGCTTAGCAGGGTGTCTCCCAGGGCCATGCCATCGGTACTTTGGTCAATGGTCGCCAGGAGGCCCGCCAGGCTACCGCCGTCCATCTTGTTGGCAAGTGCAGTGCCTGCCGACTGCCACGCATTCGTATGCGAAGTAAAAGAAGGCCGAGATGAGCTATAACTGCCGTACCCACTCACCGGATTACGGATAAGCCGGGCAGGGCAGGTATTTGATTGGTTCGATTGCACAAGCCATACATTGGCTCCCAGATTAATCTTGTTATGATAAACCAGCGAATTAGACTGGGTGCTGCCCCGGAAATACCAAAGCTCATCGCAGCCATTGACAAGCTGGCTAAGGTGCGTGGCGTCATACGCGGGGCTATAGGTATTGTCAGCCGGTGAGGAGAGAGAGCCCTGGCTCCGGCGAATGCCATCCAGCCAACTGGAAGGGCTCCCATTCAGCGCAAGAATGCCGGCGCTATTGTAGGAAAAATCGTTACACTCAAATTGTAAGCCCTTGCCTACATAGTTCTGATTAGAGGGTTTATCCCGATTGATGCCGATGGCGATACCTCCATATTCAAGACCGCTGAAGCTGTTTCGGTAGATGTCATTTTCTGCCGGGCCACAGTTTTCCATTCGAATGCCTTCGCGCGTACGAACATTGGCAGAGCCTCCACTTGCATAGCCGGCGAAGCTGTCTTCTTCAATTCGGAATTGGGGCGTCTGCACCAGATAAATTCCTTTGGTGCAGTTGCAGGCAGCGGCATAAGTAGGGCCGTTTCGGTCCAGTTGAAACCGGCTGTGGAATACTTGCAGCCCATTGGCGTAGCGCGCATAGATGCCAATGCCGTTGCCCCTGAAATCTGCGTAATCAACGAAGCTGTAGCTGCCATAATTGGTGGCAGAGCTATTGATATTAATTGCCACATTAAAGCCTTCAAAATAGTTGGGCAGGTAATCTCCGGCAGGGCAGGGCAGCGTCATTGAGCTGCATTCAGGCACCACATTCAGGCCGGCATTCCAGGT
>JAMIQN010000310.1:0-5936 GCA_035914595.1 Chitinophagaceae bacterium
CAGGACCTGAGTACCACGAACAACTACTTTGATTACTTCAGCTACAACGAAGATTTGAGCACACGCGGCGCAGGCATCAACCTGAAACTGGGCGCCATTTTCAAACCCAATGACATGTTCCGGTTTGGGGTAGCTGTGCACACACCTTCCTACCTCTCGCTGACGGATGTTCAGAACCAGAACATCACTGCGAACACCGAAGACTGGCACGGTACCAACTCGGCTTCGCTGTTAGAGAATCAGTATGACTATCAACTCTCAACACCTTGGAGGGCCATCGTTTCGGGAACCGTGTTTTTGGGCAAGCACGGCTTCTTTACCGCCGATTATGAAGTGGTAGATTACGGCAGTGCCCGCTTTTCATTTGATGCTGCCGACCAGTCCTACGAAAGCCAGGTGAACGATGCGATTCGCCATTCTTTGGGTGTGGCCTCCAACCTGCGCACCGGTCTGGAATTACGCCTCGACAACTTCCAGTTGCGCGGTGGTTTTGGGTACTATGGTAATCCCTACAAGAACTCTTTCGATGGCTCTGAACGGCTCGACTTCTCAGGCGGCTTTGGGTTCCGGTTCCCGCGTGCCTTCGTGGATTTTGGCTTCATCCACCACGAATACAAGAATAGCGAGCAGCCCTACCAGTTAGACACGAGCACCCCCGGCTCCTGGTATTACGGTATGGTAGTGCCCACCGCAGATCTAAAAACGGGTACCAACACGGCTGTGGTTACGGTAGGCTTCAAGCTTTGAAAGCAACGACAGCTTCGTTAAAGCTGCTGCGGAATGGAGATAATGTCCCTGCTTTTAAAGAAGGGACTGGGCACAGAATCCTACTTTTGCCGGCATTTTCAAATTAAATCAGCAAAACACCACGTATGAAAAAGTATGCTTCTCTTCTGCTGGCTGCGGCTACCATGGCTGTAGCTTCCTGCGGCAGCAATCAAAGTGCCAACACGCAGGCTCAGATTGATTCTTTGGCCGCCGCCCGTGCCGATTCGATGGCTGCAGCCATGAAGGTTCAGAACGACAGCACGATTAACGCCATGGCCAAAATGAAGGCCGATAGCACGATGCGCGCCGATTCAATTGCGAATGCCATGGCCAAGGCTACCACCAAGCCGGTGACTACAAATCACACTGCCAAGAAGACTACAAGCACCAAGCCCAAGACCGAAACGGATAAGGTGAACGACTTGTTCAACAAGAACAAGACGGACAAGCAAAAGAGCGAAGAAGCCAAGAAAGAAGAGAACAAGGTGAACAACCTGTTCAAATAAGCCGATCCGGCTCTTTAGGTAATGGGCACTTCCGATTGGGGAGTGCCCATTTTCATTTTGCCTGCTGCGGAATGAGGTCGGAGCCTCGCCGAGTCGAATGAAGCGATACTCCAACTAAGCTCTGCTCCGCGAAAGGGCTAAAACAAAGAAGCCGTCCCACCAGCGTGAGACGGCTTCTATCTAAACTGAATCCGGGAGGGAGGATTATTGCCAGCTTGTGTTGGTGCAAGAGTTCGGTGTAGAGCCTGCAGTAACAGTATAATCCATAGTGATGACGCCGTTGCTGATAGTGCCGCTACCGCTTACGTTAATCGTAGCAGAACTGAAGCCTACCACATTCTGCGAAGGGATGGTAATAGAAGAGCCATCTACAGTTGCGGTTACGGTAGTAGTTGTGCCGGCGGCAGAGTTGAGGTTCGCGAAGTTGGTAATGGTGACCTTAGTAACGTCGGTACCGGAAGCAGCAGTGATGTTGGCCACATAAGTAGCTTGGCAGGAAGCGCTAACCGTGTATTGGTGAATGAACTTGGTACGGCTTTCAGTTTGGCAGGTAGATCCTTCATAGCCGGTAGGGCAAACGCAGGCACCACCGATGCAGGTGCCGCCATTGCTACAAACTACGTCCTTGCACTCGTCCTTCGTGCAGGCGGTGTAGGTGATCACGCTGAACGCACCTACGCTCAGCAGGATAGAAAAGGCGATAGTCTTCATTCGCTTCATGACTCAAGAAAAATTGGTTTTGATAAAAAATTGAGCGGGCAAATATAGGTGGAGCAACGGCATCCACTCGCCTGAAATGGCGGCTGACACAGGCCGGGAGCACTACGCTCCACTAACTTTAACACCTGATGCGCTACCTCGCCTGTCTGGCCTTCTTCCTGCTGGCTTGCCCGTCGTCAGGTTTTTCCAACAACTACTTTTTTGATTACAATACAACCTGCTCGGAGGCCTACCGGGCTTATATGTCGTTGCGCGTGGAGGAAGGCGATGCGCTCATTCGCCGCGAGCTGACCGGTAATCCCTACAATTTGATGGCAACCTATGTTGCTGATTATGGCGATTGCCTCAGGCTGCTTTTCAATGGCGATCCCCGTGAATTTTCAGAGCGGGCTGCTCATCAGTCGGAGCGATTGGAGCGGCTGGAAATGGCCAATGATTCCGACCCTTGGAAACGACTTAGTAAGGCCGGCATTCAGCTTCATTGGGCACTCATCCACCTGCGACAAGGCAGAAATATCAAGGCAGGCTGGGGCTTTCGGCGCTCCTATCTGCTGCTGCGCGAAAATGCATCCCTCTTCCCAAATTTTGCCGATGATGATGCCTTATATGGCGTGGAAGAAGCACTCGCTGGCATTATCCCGGATTCCTACAAATGGCTGGCAAATGTGCTCGGTATGAACGGCGATTTCAATGCGGGCCTGCGTCGCCTGAGGCAATTTCTGCACCGGAATACCGATGCCAATGCCGCGTTCCGGGAGGAAGCGCTGCTCTATGATATCTATCTGCGCTACCTCTACGGCAACAGGAAAAAAGAAGTGTGGCAGCAGGTGGCAGACGACCGCAGGTTCCCCTGCACCGGAAACCTGATGCGCCTGTTTGTGCGTGGCAACCTTGCCATTTCATCACGCGAAGCCGAGACCGCAATCGCAACACTGCGGCAGGCAGAAGCAATTCCCGGAAGCAGCCGGTGGCCCGTCTTTGACCTGGAATTGGGCAGCGCTTTGCTCCTTCGTCTGGATGCCGGAAGCATTGGCTATTTGCAGCGTTATGTGCAACGAAACCGAGGCGGGCTTTTTACCAAAGATGCCTTGCAGCAGGCTGCTCTGGCCGCTTATCTGGATGGCGACAGGCAACGCGCGGAGGCCTTCCGCAGGCGTATTCTTTCAGAGGGCTCCACGCTAACCGATGCGGACAAACAGGCCCGGCGTTTTGCGGAAGAAAATAACTGGCCCAACGCGCTGCTACTGTCTGCCCGCCTACTTATTGACGGGGGCTACGCAGCCGATGCGTTGCGAAAATTGAAAGCAATAGATCCCAATTCATTTTCAGCGCCTTCGGATCGGCTGGAATTTGATTTTCGAATGGGGAGGGCTTTGGAAGAAACAGGAGATGCTGCGGCAGCCGTGCAGGCCTATCAGCGCGCAATCAACCGGGGAAGGAACCGGCCGGAATATTTTGCTGCCAGAGCAGCATTGCAGATGGCAGGCATTTATGAAAGTCGTCGGCAGGTGCCTGAAGCTATTCGCTATTACCGCGAGGCCTTGTCCATGCGTAACCACGATTTCCAGGCCAGCATAGACCAGCAGGCAAAAGCAGGTCTCGCCCGCCTTCAACACTGACAAGAGGGATGTTATCAGGCCAAGTCCGGTCAGTCTTTTTCGTTGAGCAACAGATGTACATCGCTGATGAGCGAGTCCACCTGGGCAGGCTCCAGGCCATCGTAGAAGCGGCCACGCAGCCGCCCTTGCCGATCTACCAGCACAAAGTGATTATCGTGAATGAAATCCTTGTCAATAGAAATGCCGGCCGTGTCGTCGGTGGCGGAAATCAGGTAGCTGTAACGGGCCATGTCATACAGTCGTTTCTTGGAGCCGGTTAGGAAAATCCACTGTTTAGGGTCGGCATTGAAGCGTTCGGCATAGGCCTTCAGCGCAGCAGGGGTATCCTTTTTCGGATCCACAGTGTGTGAAAGAATGAGCACATCCGGGTTGCCTCGATAGGCGTCATAAACCAGCCGCATATTTTCATTCATTTTCGGGCAGATGCCGAGGCAGGTGGTGAAGAAATATTCCACCACGCAAACCTTTCCTTTCGTGTCTGCCTGGGTAATCACTTTCCCATCCTGATTGAAGAACGTAAAGGTGTCCACGGTGTGGCCCGGCTCGCCCAGCACAGCCAGCGTCTTCGGCATGGCCCGGGTCGTTTTGTAGTAGTAGGTCATGAAGCCTGCCGACAGCAAAAAGAAGAAGGCAATGAGAACGATAGTGAGCGTGCGATTGGACATAACGAGGGCAAAGGTAGCGGTGAGTGAAAGCCGGGTAATCGAAGTGAGGCACACCCGAAATGCTAAAGAAGAATCTTAGCGCTGCTGCCGTGCCGGCATGAGCAGATAGAGATTGGCCACGAGCGCCACCAGCAGGCACATGGCCACCAACTGATGTGCCTGGGCGAGGTATTCGAAGGTGCCGAAATGGCCGGCGCTGGCCGTTTTTGCACCATGCAACACGGTGAAAATGCCCAGCAAAACCTGAAGGCAGACCAATATCGAAGGCCACCATCTCCAGCGGCGCAACCGCCCCTTCGAAATCTTGCCAAGCGAAAACGTCCAGGCGATTATCAGAATAAAAAGCAGATAGGCCAGTGTCCGGTGAATGAAATGAACTGCAACGGGATGGGAAACCCAGGCATCCAGCCCCGAGTACGTGCGATTACCATATTGATGTACCTGCTCCGGAATCCAAATGCCATTGATCGTAGGCCATGTAGGTGCCACAGAAGCTGCTTTCAAACCGGCCATAAAAGCACCGTAGCAAAGCTGAATGGCGAGCAGGCCAATCAGTGCCAGAGTGAAATTGCGAAAGCGAACCTGTTGCACCTGGTCGGAATCAGGAATCAACAGTTTTAAGGCAAACCAAAGCGTGTAGCACAGCAGCACCAGTGCAGAAAGAAAATGGATGGCTAAGCGGATATGGCTTACATATAGATCTGTATCGTTCAGGCCGCTCTGCACCATGATCCAACCCACGGCGCCCTGCAATCCACCAAGGATGAAAAGCACGACAAAGGGGGCGATCATCTTCTTATTGAAATAGCCTTTCGCTAAAAAGAAGACGAACCCAATGATAAAAACGAGGGCCAGGCCAACGCGGGCCCATTCGCGGTGCATCCACTCCCAGAAATAGATATGCTTGAAGTCGGTAAGGGTGAAATGGGCATTCAGGTAGCGATACTGAGCTATCTGCTGATACTTGTCGAAAGCGTCCTGCCAGGCTTGTTGGTTGAGAGGCGGAACGGCACCCAAGATTGGTTTCCACTCCGTGATGCTAAGGCCGGAGCCGGTAAGCCTCGTAATGCCGCCGAGCAGTATCTGAATGATAATCATCACGACACCGCAAAGCAGCCAGCGGGCTACTGCACGTTGTCGCCGGTCGGTAAGGCTTTGTGGATCCACGGGTGCTAAAAGTGAGGCTGGCAAAATTAGGTCTTGTGTCACAGCACGTTCTATGGCCGGCTCTGCGCAAGTATGGTGTTGAATTTATTTTGTTTGGATGACTGTAATCTGTAAGGCTTTTAGGCTATGTTTGCGAGGCGTGATATAAAACTGTATTTGGACTTTAACTGTAAATGCAGGCAGAAACATATTTCCCAACCTTGACAAAGCAGAATTTCAATTCCCATACCCCTGATCCTAAAACCCCCAACCCAACATGAGAAAAGCCGACGTAGTAACCTCAATTGCAGAGAAGACCGGGATTCCCAAGGTGGATATACTCGTAACGCTCGAAACCTTTTTCAAGGAAGTGAAATCGTCTTTGATAGAAGGTGAACCCATCTATGTACGTGGCTTCGGGTCTTTCATCCTGAAGAAACGTGCTGCCAAAGTGGGCCGCAATATCAAGAAAGGTGTTGCTGTTCAAATCCCTGAGCACTTCATTCCGGCCT
>JAMIQN010000311.1:0-3064 GCA_035914595.1 Chitinophagaceae bacterium
AATGCATAGATGCGATTATCAAAAGAATTATAGAGCGCCCCCGGGAAACCGTCATGGGCAGAGTGTTCATAATCCAGACCACTGGTTTTGGGCGGTAAATACAAGGCTGAGAGTTGATAGCCGGGATGAAGAGCCCCTTTTGTTATAGCGTAGTAGCGATAGGTTGAGTCTGTGGTGCTGTCATTAAACGCGCTTGAAGAATAGCAGGCAAGGCTGCCTGTTGGCAGAGAGAAAAATGTAGTGACAAACGCCATAAAGTGAACATCCTTCTTGCCAGGTATTTGTTGCCCAAATGGTTCACCCCCTGGACAATCTACTGTGTCATACATATTGAGATTGCTATCAAGCAGCATCAGTTTGTAACCTTGATTTGCAAAGACGCTGTCATTAAATAGAACCCTAACGCAGAAGTTCGAGTTGGTCGCTAGACGAAAAAGGGTTTCACTACTGTGGTTGGGGAAAAAAGTAGTTGCGCCTATTGGTTCGTAGCCAAGAAACTTATCTTCTATCACCTTGCCTGTATCATCTACAATAAGGAGTTTGTCAGCAGTGCAGGTTGGAGCACTGGAGGGATTCGACAATGTATCGCTGACGGTATAACTGAATGCAAATCTGCCCAAGCTAAGAGGCTGGCAAAGTCCTGCGCCGGCCCAAATTGTATAACGTGAAAAATGCTCCCTCTGAAGGATTTTTTTTGGCGTAACGGTAATTTTCAAATTCGTATCAAGCTGAAAAAAACTTATCGACTTTGGGTAACGCCATAATGATGAGTGAAACCAATATTTCTGCGAACTGTCTGCATCTGCAATGGCAAAAAAGTTAATCCCATTGCCCGCGACATTGATGCAGTAGGAAACTGAAAGCGGCTGGAAGTCTTCGTCATAATTGAATGCCGTATCACGAAACAAGAGCACCGTCTTTTGTAATATGCCACTTCGTACATCAACTCTCGAAAAATAGTAGGAAACGTAGGGTAGCGCCGATGCGGGACTATCCAGCCGCACACTCAAATAGTACATGCTATTGTGAAGCTCAATGACAGGGTACTTAACCAGTTTAGCATTATTCGCGGGCACGAAAAAGTTCTGGGCCTTAACCGCACTTAAGCAGCCTATCAGAAACAGCCCTGGAAATGCGAATCGCGTCAACATGAAATGAACCGTGTTCTTGTACATAGAAATGGTAGTGGCAATGGTCTGGTTAGGCCGCATAAACGCACTCCGTACGAGCGATAGTATATCTGCGCAGGTTGCAAATTCATTCTCGCCACCTCTCTCGCCCACCCATTCACAACAGAGGCCACAAATCCTCCCCAATCCCCTTATACCGGCTCTTCTTGAGGTTGGTAAACTCTTTCCGATTAGGCTGTTCGCCATGCAGCAGCACGCGATAAAAATCTACGGCCTCGGGCATGGCAGGTTTGCGGCCGGGAAGGCTGAGGAAGTTGCTGTGGCCTTCGCCGCTAACCATATGAAAGTTGATGTAAGTCGCGCGTTTGCTTAAAGGCCGTGTGGGTCGCTCGCCTAAGATGCCATGAAAGCTCGCCAGCCTTGCCCATCGCAGGGTTGCATCGTGTGGGTTGTAGAGCACAAACACGCGCTTCGCAAAGGCAATCTTGTTCAGCCATCGGGCGGCACCACGTCGGGGTACACAAGCCGCGTTCAGCACCAGGTTGTCGGCCCACACCTCTGTGTTCATTTTCCCAATTCTCCCGCTTCGCATCAGGGCGCGTATCGCCTGATTGCCGAGGCTGTGATAGAAGAGGCTGAGCCTCCCTTCGCCCAATACACCGGTCGTTTTGAGGCGCTGTAGCGTATCCAGTAATGGCATGAAATCAGCTCCGGCTTTCCGCGCATTGGCTCGTGCTGTAGTGAAGTTGCGGAAGCTGCTCAAATCACTGCGGATACTGGGATAGTCGAGCATCACGACGTGCACACCGTATTGCGCCGACATGCTGAATGCCCGATTCAGGTTCGCTGGAAAAACTTTGCCCATGCCTTCAGTATAGATGACCCAGTCGCGCTCATGACGTGCCGTATCGCACCGCAGCAAGTGAACAGCCACACGTAGCCCGGACACACGCAGCACATGCCATTGCCCTTCCCGCAGATAGATGATGAAATAACGCAGACTATCGGGGTCGCGGAGCTGACTCATAAACCGGAGGTCGCCGGGAGCAGGCTGCCGGTTGCTCACAACGATGATGGCGGGTTCTTCTACGCAAGCCTGCATGGAGGAAGCTTCGTCCTGAATGAGGTTGTGCCAAACGGAATCGGTATTGAAGTAGGGAACAGCAGGGCCTTTGCCGGCTTGTGCCCATGCGAAAGTGGGTAGCAGCAACAGGAGTAGAAATCGGTAGCACATGATGGGAAGTGGAAGCAACGTGGAATAGGAAAGCAAGAATTTTTTCAGGGAAGAGACAGGTATAGGGGTATAGAGGGGGAGGTCTGCGAAGGTCTGTGGGGGTCTGCGGGAAACATAGACAGTTGCTCAAAAAGACGAAGTAGGAGCCAGAGCTACATTTGCTGCTTTCAAAAATTTATTGGCCGTGTTTCATCCTCAACGCATCATGCTGCTCGCTGCGGCATTGCTCTTTCTCCATCCTGCCTTTGCCCAAAACAGGCAATACACAATGGCGGAAGCCACCAATGGCCTGCGTGCTTCGCTTGCTCCTAAAAACATTTCATCGCCCGCATGGCGCCCGGGCACGCATGAGCTTTATTACCGCAACCCGGATGGCATACTGAAAGTGCTGCGCCCGGGCAGCAGCGACACTTCTGTTGGAGCAGAAACGGCAGCCTTTCATCGTCGCGGCTTCCAATGGCTGAGCACCAATAGCGGCTACACTTTTTCGAAAGACACCCTGTCGGTTTATTCCTGGAATCCGGGTGCGATGACGGCGCCTTCCAAACGCAATCAGGTTTTGCCAAAAGAGAGTGCCGGCCTCGAATTTGCACCCGAAGGAAGCGCCTATGCCTTCACCGTGGACAACAATCTATGGTATGGAGATGCGCGCACAGCGCCCCATGCCATCACTTCCGACACCAACATCAATATCATTAGC
>JAMIQN010000312.1:0-4407 GCA_035914595.1 Chitinophagaceae bacterium
CATTGTAGGCCCCGGCAATGTGGTAATAAGAGCGCGCATAATGCACCTGAAACTTGTTCAGATTAACCCCGATTCCAAATGCAAAACCGGCCAGTCCTTTCACGTCTTTCAGGGCAAGTTCGCTGCGCTGAAGATGGTTGTAGGAAACCGTCAGGGTCAGGCGATTGCCCGGCACCAATTCCGCCGCAAAAATGAAATGGCGAAACAGTTTATCCGCGAAATAAGGACGTGTCAGGCTGGAAGAATCCGGCGTGCCGAACAGGGTGTTGCTCTCCAGGTCTGCAGGATTGTTGTAGCGCACATCCCACTCATAGAGGTGATGCAGGGTAGCCATCAGCCGCAAGGGCAGATGTGCAAATCGCTTTGAAATACTCAACTGCAAATCGAAAGGCAATTGCTCTGTTGTGCCACCCGTGTAGTGCATCAGCATAAAGCCCATATTCTTGGCGGTAGCCCCCACAGAAATCAGATTCGCTGTGTCCGTATAGCTGATGCCCACATCCGCCATCAGGCCACTGGCAATATTGCCTGCATAGCTTGAATACGCGAGCTTAAGCGCTGCACCATACCGCCAGCGCTCTTTATAGGCATGACTGGCACCGAGGGATACCGCAAAGTCGCTCGCCTTCACACTTCCCTGGACCATGCCGATATAATCGGTCTGGTCGAAGTTGCCATAGTCTAAATATTGAATGCCTAGGATGAGGGACGTCTTGGACAACTTGGGCAGATAATACCCATAAGCCAGATTAGCCACCGAGATGCCCGCATAATAGCTGTTGTAAGCAAGCCCCAGCTCATTGTGCAACGCGGGCCTCATCAGAGCGGGATTCTGCAATCCCATCGAAATATCCTGCTCGGGATTGGACACATTCATGCCGCCCAATGCTGAGATATGAGGGCCTTGCGGCAACCTCAAGAATTGAAAAACGTATTGCCCACCGGTAATTTGGGCCGAAGCAGCAACAGAGAAAAGAAGTAGTGCAGCAGTAAGAATCGTACGCAAACGGTACATCATGATAGCTATGAAAAATGCCCTTTTGGTGGGGCCGTCAGAAGATTCCAGGCCTCCGGCCAAAAGAATCACAGAACGCCGAAGCTAAATGTTTATTGCTGCTCAGCAGCCTGCTTTCATACCCACGAAAGGCTCCGGCTTTAGGAATTTCTTATCGTGCGGAGGTACGTTTTTCACAAGCCCCCTGCAGGCTCGCTATTCGTGCCTTTCATCCTGAAAAATCAACCGTCATGAAAACGCTCCTTTTCAGCCTGCTGCTGCTTGGCGCCACCGGCACCATTGCCCATGCCAGTGTGAAGCACACCCACCACATGCGTCACTACACCGACCACAGCAAAGACATCGCCTATAGTGCGGCCTGGGCCAACAAGGCACAAGCACCTGCCCGAAACGCCTACTTCTCAATGAACAACGAGTCTGCGCGGGCGCACTTTGAGGCTACACACACCATCCATTACAACGCATCGGGTTTCGTGGCACCGGCTGCGCCCCGCCCTACAATGCACGCCCCTTACGATGGCCTGAACGCACCCTCCTGGGAAGGTCCTGCGCTGAACGATAACCACAACTTGCGGGCATATAAAACAAAGCTGATGACGCCGCCCGATGCGAATAGCATTGGCAGGGAATAAGCAGCGGTTTTACCACTTATTCCAACACCAGCCGCCGGGTGTATGCTGCGCCGCCTGCCATCTCTGCTCGCAAAAAGTAAACGCCACGCGGCAATTCCGAGAGCATGAGGCGCTGCTCCGGTGCAGCCTTTTCGCACCGCAGTGCTACACGGCCCTGCGCATCAATCAGCGATAGGGTATGAGCCACAGAAGCCCGGGAAACGCAGACGTCCGTAGCAGGATTAGGCGAAACGGTCCAACTGGTTTTTACCTCCGGCTTCGTGTGCAGCAGCGCGTCTTTATTGCTCATCAAAAGGCCGCCATCGCCTACGATAAAAGCCACAGAATCGTCGCGCATGGTAACACTATTCAGGGGCATCAGGGTGTACTGCACATTCATTTGGCCTCCGCCCCGCCAATAGATAATTCCGCCCGGCCCCAAGTCACCGATTCTGCCCACTGCGATGAACGAATCTTTGGGTGAACGCGCCACGCCATTGAGCTTCGGGTAGGCAAACGTGATGGCCTCGGCAACCGGCTGCCAGCTTGCACCGGTATCGTAGCTGACATACAGGGCACTTTGCTCATGATCTGTTGCAGCAAGCACCGTGTGTGCATTCAGAAATTTCAAATCACGGATCATGGAATCGGTGCCGATCCCTACGGTGTCCCAGGTGCTGCCTCCGTCAAAGCTGCGATAGACCTCACCGCCGGCCCCGCCTATCATGCCTGTATGGCGGTCATAGAAGTCTATTCCATACAGGAATTCGTCGGGGCCCCAGCTAAACCATTTCGGGTATTCCCAGGTGCCCGAGTGCAGGCGTTGCACTGTTTTTCCTGCGAAAAACATAGAGCCAATCGCAAAGCCATTCTGTGCATCAAAAAAGAAACAGCGGGATACAGGTATGCCCAGTGAATCCATCCGATACCAGGACTGCCCGCTATCGTCGGTCGTGTATAGCGCTCCTTTGAAAACCGGATAACGACGATTGCTCACCACCGCATAGCCCTTTGCCGGATTGAGAAAATGCACCTGCACAACATCGGGTGTGGCCATACTAAATACGAGGCCTCGCGTGGATGCCGGTTGCCAGCTTTGCCCTCCATCTTCACTACGCAACAGCAGGCTGTCTGTGCCGCCGATATAGCAGATTTGCGGGCTTGCAAACGAGATGCTCAGGAGATCGCGCGTGGTGCCGGTAGCGATTTCGCGCCAGTAAGGGTCTTGTGCCGAACCAGGAACTGAGGCAAAAAGAAGGAAGAGCGTAGCTAAAAAGTTGCGCATGAAAAAGTTTTGGGAGGCTGAGAAAAAATGAAGGGAATATCAGCGACAGCCATTGATGATTCAAGCTGATGCAGCCGATGAAATAATAGACGTGTGCACCCCTGCTTTTGTTAGTATCTGCATCAGATTCCTTTGTTCGAAGAAGAAATGCTCATAGTCCGGGCTGCAAAATTTTGGGTGCTGCAATCGCTTCGGAATCATTCTGGCATAAGGCTTGCCTTTCTGAAGCCAAACCAACCAGCCATGAAGAAGATTGCATTGCTTGCCGGGTTGCTCATCGCCCTTTGCAGCACCTCCCGCACCGAGGCTCAGGTGCGCGTCAACATCCAATTCGGTATGCCGGTAGCGCAGGAACGCTGGGCTGCTTCCGATGACGACTACTACTACCTCCCCGACCCCGGTGTCTATTACAATCTGCGCCGCCGCGTGTACGTATTTCCGCAGGATGGCCGCTGGATGTTTAGCCCCAATCTGCCGCCACGCTTTGGCCACTGCGACCTGCATCGCGCCCGGTACTACCGCATCCGCGAATGTGCTCCTTTCCGGCGCCATGCCTATTACCACAGCCAGTATCGCCGGGATTACTATAGTTATCGCCAACTAAAGCATGACCGCGGCAGAGGCTATGGCCACTACGACCGGCACGACCGATACAATGACTATGGCGACCGGCACGGCGGCCGTGGCGGATACAACCACCATTATCGCTAAGCGGTCTATCTGAATTGCCCTCAATGGCAGGCTTTGATGCCTGCCATTTTTTTGGGGTAAAAAATGCCTCTTGACAGGAAAATGCTCACACACTAATTTGGCGATTTCAATCGGCTCACTGCGGACCTTGCAACCCAATCGAATATATGCCCGGAATGTTTGCTTTGTTTGGAGTACCTGCCCTTACTATTAAGGGGTATGGACAAGGGAACCGATACCTGCGCAAATTAGATAATTGTTGGTCAATTTTCTTGTTGCTGCGCCGCCCGATTTATCCACTTTACGTCATGCGTAATTGGCATAAACAATTTCATAACCAGATAATTGATAGTGAATAGAAAACAGCTTCCAATTTTGAATTACAAATATAGAAGGAGATAGTAACTTGCGCCTATTTACGAGTTATCGGCTATTCTTTGACGACAGTGCTAACTTGAAACATTATACAAAAAACAAACAGATAGATAGACAATGATAATAAGTAACAGACGAGATGCAGGTTATACCATAATCAGTCGTTTTGAAGAAAACTTCAGGGACTTTTTGGAATCAGGTCTAACTATAAAATATCCAAATTTTTTGGAACACATTCCACAGGGGGTTATGATAAAGGCAAATGAACGCAACAACAACCTGACTTATGAAAATCCGTCTGACTTCTTTGAAAACATTGACTTCCCTGACTTGAAAGAAATTTCTCTTTACAAAGACCACTATTCGGAAATTTTAAAATCTTTTACTGACAAGAACGATTTTTCAAAGGCAATGGATGAGCTTTATTTATT
>JAMIQN010000313.1:0-13264 GCA_035914595.1 Chitinophagaceae bacterium
TACAATGAATTTGGCCTCAGTATGAACCTGGGCAAAATCACAGGCATTGGCAGAGCCACGGAGCGCTGGGGATGGGATAAGGAATACCCCGAGAAACATTTGTAAGAGGCTAAGAATAACACGAAGCGGCCTGCGCCATTGGGGTGATGGCACGCAGTGATTGGCAGGCTTTCTTAAGATGCGCGTAGAGATGCATTATAATGCGTCTCTACGCCGATGTAGCCCTTCCTAACAATCGCCTGTGATAATGGCAGCGCTACAACACGCCTGAAGAAGGGGGAGGATTGACAAAAGAGGCGTAGGAATCTGGTGCAGAGCAATGCCGGAATCAAGGCCGCTGCCACAAGCAAAGAGGCCGTTTCAGTTTTTCCGAAACGGCCTCTTTGCATTTTTTTCAACGAAGAAAATCCAGCCTATTGTGTGTCGCTGGTAGTGGCTGAATTGTTGACCTTATCAAAGTCGAAGGCCAGCGTGAAGCGCAGCGTATTGCTTAGCGGGTTGCGGGTAGTGCCGGAGCCGGAGGGCACCAGATAGGCTGCATTCAGCGTGAAGATGTTGTAGCGTGCACCCAAGCCAACTGTGAAGAATTTGCGGTCACCCTTGGTTTTGTCTTCATAGAAATAGCCGGCACGAACAGCAAACTGATCCTGATACCAATACTCCAAACCGGCGCCGATGTTGATTTCGCGAAGCTCTTCGGAAGCACCACCGGGCGCATCTCCGAATGAACCAAGCACACCACTCACAACCGTCTTGTCAGGGTAGTAATAGGAAGGTGCATGGCCGGGAATCGTATTACTGTCAAGGGGGGTTGGCACTAAGAGCTTGTTGACATCCACCGCAAAAGTGATCTTGTTGTATTCGTCCACCTGCACCGTATAGGCTGCTCCGATTCCGAGGTTGATCGGCAGGAAATCTTTGCGGGTGCCGGAGTAGGCAATCTTACCGCCGAGGTTGGAGATGACCGCCCCGAAGGCAAACGTGCGCTTCCGGAATTCATCTATTTCCTGCGTCTTGTTGTAGTAGATGCCTACGTCGCCTGCCATCGTATTACCGGGGTGGTAATCGGTGCCGGGAGAGGCGCTGAGGCCGGTGGCAATGGCAGAGTGGATATACCGCAGGCTAAGACCTGTGGAGAGGTAGGGAGAAAGCTGACGGGCATATCCCAGGTCCAGTGAAAACTCGCGAGGCTTGCCGGTTCCGGTGGGGTTTGCATTTACATCCACATAGTTTATGTCGCCGAGTGAAAAGTAGCGGAGTGAGCCGGAGACCGTCTGGTAGCTTCCTTCTTTCCCAAACTTCACGAAGCCGGATACATAGCCCAAAAAGATGTCCGGGACGAGGTCTTTGAGCCAGGGCGAGTAGGTAAAGGAGAGGCCATATTTCTTCGTAGAGAAAGGCAGCTTGCCCACATTCCAATATTGTGCATTGGCATCGGGGCTGAGTGCGATACCCACATCGCCCATAGCGCCGCTACGGGCATCCGGCGAGATGCGCAGGAAAGGGACAGCCGTTGTAATGGTATTTAACTGGCCGTTGTAGTTCGTGGTTTGCTGCGCGTCTGCGCTATACCACAAGCCTGTGCAGAGCACACAGCCCAGCAGGGAAATGCGTTTGAACATCTGACGTCAAAAGTCGGTTGGGGAATTCTAGGTCTTGGTTACGGGGCTGCAAATGTAGCCGATTGGCCGCAGGCCGGCTCTACTAACGCACGAGGATTAGCTTTTGGTATGCAGAGCCTTGTTGGCCGTTGCTATTGCTCAGAATCAGGCGATAGGGGTAAACACCGGCGGGAAGTTTCGCGCCGTGGCTGTCGGTGCCGTCCCAAATCAATTCATAGCTATGGCTGCCGGAAGGGGTGTAGTTCTTGTCTATGAGCCGCACCAGAGCGCCGTTGGTGTTGTAGATGCCGATTTGTGCACGGAGTACTTCATTGGGCCGGTTGTGCTCAAAGAAGAAATGCGTTTCCTGCGAGAATGGATTCGGATAGTTCATCAGATTCAGAATCTGAATGCCCTGACTGCCCACCACAAAATGCACCGTGCCTTCTCCTGAATTGTTGTGCACATCCCAGGCTTTGACGCGAATGGTGTGTGGCCCGTCCGTCAACCCGGTAATCGGGAAGGTCAGATGGCCGCGTTGGTAAGTGTTGGGCTCGGTTTCGTAATAATCATTGAGGATGTAGGGATGCTCATCATCATCGTCAAGCACGGCGGTGATGTCATGACCTACGCTATTGCCGGAGGCATTGATGCCCGACTGGTCGGAGAGCTGCACATACAGCGCTGTGTTGGGCCCGGTGATGGCTCCGTCGCGGAAGAGCGAATCGCCAATAAAAGGCCGCACGACAGGAGCATCATCATCCGGCGAAGCACTGTCATTATACCCGCCCGCAATAATGCCGGAATCGAAGCCGGCACCATCTGTAAGGCCATTTTCCGCATAGTAGCTGATCTTACAGTGGCCAAAATCATAGTTCATATCCTTAGGCGCCACGAAGGAGCAGGAGAAGTGCCCGTTGCTAACAGTTGTGATGCCTTTGAAAATGACGTTGTCCTGCACGAGGTAATTGCGGTATTGGTTGGTGGCTTTCGTAACGAGGCTAACCTGCCGGGGCTTGTCGAAAATGGTGATGTAGGCGCGCCCGTTGAAATCGTTAAGCAGATTGCCGGAAACATCCTCCACATGGCCGCGGATGGTGTAGGCACCCAGGGCGCGAAGGGTATCAGTAGGTGTTCCGGAATTCATGTCTTCAAAAGCATCCGTCTTGACGACATGCTTCGGAAATGCGGGCATCAGAGCGGGATCGCCGAGCAGCGTAAAGCGATAGAAATTGATCAGCGTGAAAGGTGAATTGCCGCTGTGTTTGTAAGTGGCATTTTTCCCTTCCCGCATTGCATCACCAAAAGAGCGCCAGTTGCCGTTCACGGGCGTGTATTGCGCATTCAGGAATTGCAGATTGATGTACTTGTTGATGCCTGCGTACACCGGGCCGGTAGTGGTCAGCATCGCAATGGTGCCGCCATCACTTTTCAGTACAAGCGCTTCACCATCGGACACAGTAGTAGGGTCATCATAGCGCGCATAATCGCAGGTGGCCGTCACCATAAAAGGAAGCTGATTGAAGTTCTTCCAGGTGTTGAAATCCTCGCGGGTGAGAATGCGCTCGTGAGCCAGCGTCACCGTACTTCCGTGGCCGGTGTAGTTGATCAGGAATGTGCCTTTGAAGATGCGGTCATTGATGGCCTTATTCGCTTCCGGGCAACGGTCTCCGGCAGGGGTGGAAATGAAAGGAAGATTGTCGAGATAAATCTTAGTGTCATTGTCAAAAGGCGAAAGCGTATTGATGGTGTGTGCTGCATCTTCGGCATCCTGCAGGTGCGTGCCTGCGCCATCTTCATTATCACCAATAAAAGTGGTGCTGATACGCCAAGGGCCGAGTGAAGCCGGAGAGGTGTAGTTGATGATCTTATCAACGGCCTGTTCAGCAGCCTCGGCGGTTGCCACGGGTATTCTTCCCACACCAATGTCCAGTGTGTTGATCGCGTCGAAATTGCTGATGTCTTCATTGTCGTCCAGGAAGCCGAAATAGTCATCTACGGTAAAGCAATTGTCCACGCTGACGCTCTCGTTCGATTCGTAGGTGGGGACGAAATTGGTGTTGTTGGCAACGCGGTCTTTGTAGTCATAAGAGGCATCGCCAAAGAGCAGGAGATATCGCGGCAAGAGGCTGGTGTCGGTACCGGCATTTTTGTAGAAATAGCGCATCATGTCGCGGATGCCGCCTATGTCCTGTCCGCCGGAAGAGAACTCGTTATAGACCTGTGTGGTCGTTGCGACCAGCACACGCAAACCATCATGTTGCCGGTGAAAATCTGCAAGGCGGTTCGCCGCATCCAGAAAGGCTTCGTTCGTCACAATGACCATCTGCGGAGCATCGGCTCCGTGCAGGTTTTGATTAGCGATTTGCGCACCCGCAGCCGGCTGCAAAAAGCTGGAGCCATCAAGCGCTACAAATTCATGAAGACGACTGCCTTCCTGTACAAAATGATACACGCCATTATTCAGGCTTCCATTCATCCGAACCGGCTGTAGCGGATTGCTTACATCCCACACCTGCGTGCCTGTGCCGGCATTTGCAATCGCATAGTCAATCACGGCACCGGGAGCCATGCTGCGCCAGTCGCGAAACGAGAAGTTGTTGCCGGCAAAAGCAAGCGGGCGGCGCCAATTCAATTCTATGTAATTGAGGTAAGCCATGTCCTCCACACGAACCGTAGAAAAATCGAGTTGGAAACTGGCGGTGGAAGCATTGATTGCCAGCCGCTGATCCACCGAATGAGGATATACCGGATTGGAATCATTCTCCAGGCTCACCGAGCCAAACGTGTACTGGTCTATCAGCGTACCATTCAGCGAAGTGTTCATCCGTGTGCCGGATTGAGCAGCACGTGCGGCCATGCTCATGCGCACATTTACTGAGTCAACATTGCCATAAAGGGGGAAGCTGAAATTGCGGCTCAGTAACGCGTTGACGCCATTGCCAAATTGCTCACCCCACCATTCTTTGCCAAACTTGCCGGGGTTGTAGAGATCCACTTCATGCGCCGCATAATCATTGAAGCTGTTCACACTTTCATTGGCAGTTGCAGTACTGCCTCCATTGCTGATTTGCAGGCCAGGACCGGCATCAAAAGAGATGAAGTAATAGCTGCTGTCTGAGTAGATATTTTTCTGGTGAAGGAAGCGCTGGTTCAGGCTGTCGGCATCCCAGCGCATAGGGCCCGGCGCGTAAAAGGCAATGAAATCGCCGGGGCCAAAACTGCCATCGCCGCCATCATTAATCCAGAGGGCATTATCCTCCAGATTGTCGGGGTGAGGGACCGCATTGCTTTCATACAGCATTGCCCCGCCATTACCTACAATGCGGATGCTTGTGGAAGGGCAGCCATTGCTTGGCAGGCCCAGTTTTCGCGCGAGCGTAAAGTCAATTTTGTAAACGCCCCTCGAGGCAATTGCCATTTTGTACCAAGTGCCTGAGGCGAGCGGAGAATTAACCGCTGTTGCTTTTGCGGTAGCAAGAGTTGAGGCTGAAGATGCAGCTACGAGATGATAGTCAAGCGTCACGGAAGTCAATACACCGTAACCGCCCTGCTCCAATTTCGAATAGGCCGGGAATGAAAGCACCGCGAAAGGCCGTTTTTGCTCCACACCATTGCGGCGAATAAGGTCCGGGGCCGCTACTGGCTTGATTCCTACGGGTAAACCGGGAATAGGTGCATACTGAAGCTGAACCAGCCGAATCTCTGTTTGAGGGCCTACATTGATTTGCTGATAAAATCGTCCCTCGTGAATTGCAGACGGGTGCACGGTAAACTCATGCACTTCAGTGAAAGCGGCAGTTGGGAGGAGCAATGAAAGCAGCAGTGTGCAGAAGAATGATCTCATGGAGGAAAAGGGCAGGAATTCGGGCAGCTACAGGAATGCAATACGCCTAACAAAAATACATAGAGTGTTAGGCCTGAAACGGCGGTGGATGTGCTAATTAAAGCCTAAACGCAGCATAGCTTACATTATTATGAGGAGTGGCTGCCCGCAGGGTTTTGAGACTTAACCAGCAGAAAAATTTTCCAGCTTGAATTTTCAGAAAAAGTGCTCTATCATTGTAACGCTTTTTACAGCCTTTCACAAACTACTTTCCACTCTTAAATGATGATGAAAAGAACGATTGTTGGTCTGAGTGCACTATGCCTCGGAGCGGCATTTACATTGAGCTCCTGCCACAATTCTGACAAGTCTTTGGCCAGCTCTGACAAGACCGGATGGGACTACAACGATCCCAAGCTCGGCGGCTTTGATGTTACGCAGTACCAGGGTCAGCAAACGGGTCCGGGCCTCACCTTCGTTGAAGGTGGCCGCTTTACAATGGGCCAGACGGAAGAAGACCTGGGCTATGAGCGGAACGCTATTCCCCGAACTGTTTCCGTATCATCATTCTACATGGACGAAACCGAGGTGGCCAACATCCACTATCGCGAGTATATCTATTGGCTCCAGCGCGCATATGGTGGTGACTATCCGGACATCGTGACGAAGGCCCGCCCCGACACCACGGTATGGCGTCGTGCGCTTCAATACAACGAGCCCATGGTGGACTACTACTTCCAGCATGCCGCCTACAACTATTATCCCGTTGTTGGTGTTAACTGGTATCAGGCTAACGATTACGCCAAGTGGCGCTCGGACCGCGTCAATGAATACATCCTCATTAAGCGTGGCGCTTTGAAAAAGAACCCCAACCAGTCCGGTGAAGACGTCTTCACAACAGAAGCGTATGTGTACGGTCAGTATGAAGGCATTACTGGCGCAAGCAAAAAACGCGACCTGGATCCCAACGGTTCCAAGACACGTAACTACAATTACTCGGATGGACTCCTTCTTCCCAACTATCGCCTCCCGACGGAAGCTGAATGGGAATATGCAGCTCTTGGCCTGATTGCCAACAACCCCGAGCCTGAGAACAAGCGCCGTCGTGGTGAAGAAGTAATCACAGACCGCAACATTTATCCCTGGGGTCCCAAGGAGGGCAGCCGCTATGGCCTGCGCAATTCCTACCAGGGTGAATTCCTCGGCAACTTCAAGCGTGGCCGCGGTGACGTAATGGGTGTTGCAGGTGGCCTGAATGATAACGCCGACCGTACCGCACCTATCTTCTCTTATCGTCCCAATGCCTTCGGCCTTTACAATATGGCCGGCAACGTGAGCGAGTGGGTACTTGACACCTATCGCCCGATCTACGGCGACCTGGCTGACTTTGCACCGTTCCGTGGTAATGTGTATGAAGGCTATCAGCGTATCGCTGAAGACAACACACTTCAGGAAAAAGACAGCGTAGGTAACATCCCCAGGCGCCTCCTGACCAATGCGGAAGCAGGTGCTCACCCCGCATATGACCCTGCCCGCACCGCAGACCTACGCGATTTCGAAGATGGAGATACATCATCTAATTCTTCTTATGACTATGGTCGCACAACCCTCATCAATAATGAAGCTAAGGTGATCAAGGGTGGTTCCTGGGCAGACCGTGCTTACTACATGAGCCCCGGTACTCGCCGTTTCATGCAGGCAAATCAGTCTTCTGCTACCGTCGGTTTCCGTTGTGTGATGGACCGCCTTGGTGCACCCAATGGCAATAACGATGAACAACCCGGTAACTACTTTGGCGCACGCGGCGCACGCCGTAGATAAGGCTGAAAAAAGAAGCATCATCATCTTTCAAAAAACCCCTTCTAATCGAAGGGGTTTTTTGTTGCCGATGCCATTTCGCATCGCCGAACTTTGAGCCGTGCTTAAGATTTACTCCTTCTCCGCTTCCATTCCTTTTCAATATCCGTTTACTACCCACAAAGGCACGAAGACAGAACAGCCAGCCCTCCTTGTCGCCCTCGGCTTTGGCAGGCTGCTGGGCTGGGGTGAGGCTCCTGCCATTTCGTATTACGGCATGACGACCGAGGGAATGATTGAAGCGCTTCGCAAAAGCCTGCCGGTGATCGAACGCTATTCCCTGCAGGATCCGCAACGATTCTGGCACTTTTTGGAGCATCTCCTTCCGGGGCAGAATTTTCTCATTGCCGCGCTGGACATCGCCGGCTGGGACCTCTTCAGTCGCCTGCGCAATCAGCCCCTCTACAAGGCGCTTGGCTTCTCCAACGCAGGCCCCTTCCTCAGCGACTACACCATTGGATATGACACCGCGGAAATGATGCTGAAGAAGATGCAGGATCATCCTGCTCCAGTCTATAAAATCAAGCTGTGCCGGGCTGATGATATTGACTTACTTCGTCGCCTTCGCGAAGCCACACCGGCCGCTTTCCGCGTGGATGTCAATGAAGGATGGAATTATGAAGACACGCTGCGCCTACTGCCCGATTTGGAGGCACTCGGCGTGGTGCTGCTGGAACAACCACTACAGAAGAATCAGTGGGACGAAATGAAGGCATTGAAGGCGCAGTCACGCATTCCCCTTTTCGCAGACGAAGCCTGTGTGGAAGAAACAGATGTGGCCCGTTGTGCACCGGCCTTTCACGGTATCAACATCAAGCTCACCAAATGCAGTGGCATCACACCTGCGCGGCGTATGATGCAGGAGGCACGCAGTCTCGGGCTGAAGGTCATGCTTGGCTCGATGAATGAGAGTAGCATCGGCACGGCCGCCCTTGCCCACCTGGCCCCCGGCGCCGATTTTTTAGACACAGATGGTCCGCTGCTGCTGGCCGCAGATTACGCTACCGGACTTGCCTGGCAAGAGGTGGACGGATATCGCCAGCACCTTGCTGTGCCAGAGTCGCCAGGGCTGGGACTGAACATGCATCCTGACTGGCAGAAGTATTTGCTGAAGCCCGCGCAATGACGCACGGCGTATAGCTTTGCCCGCAACCATGATCGCACGGCCTGCCATTCAGAAAGATGCTTCGCTGAAGCCTTACAACACTTTTGGTTTCGATTATCCGGCAGCCGCCCTGATTCCCTTTCACGACCCTGCAGAGCTTGCTGCGATAGCTGAAGACTTGAGCCTGCCGCGCCCCTTTCATGTGCTGGGCGGGGGCAGCAATGTGCTGCTGACGGGCGCCGTGAAAGGCAGCGTCCTGCTGAACCGGATTCCGGGCATAGAGCTTATTGAGGAAGACGAAGACAGCGTGGTTCTGAGTGTGGGAGCCGGCGAGGTTTGGCATCACTTCGTGGAGCATGTCATTGCACAGGGATGGGGCGGTGTTGAAAATCTATCGCTCATACCCGGAACGGTGGGTGCCGCGCCCATCCAAAATATTGGTGCTTATGGCGTTGAGGTGAAAGATGTGATTCATTCCGTGGAGGCCTGGCAATGGGAGCAACGCAACTTTATCCGGATTGCTGCGGCAGATTGCCATTTTGGCTATCGCGACAGCATTTTCAAAGCTGCGCTCAAAGACAAAGCGGTGGTCACGCGGGTGAATTTCCGGCTCAGCAAAAAGCCTGTGTTACATACGGAATATGGCGCCATTCGGGATGAACTGCAAGCGATGGATGTGCCGGCAAGCCTGGCGAATGTGGCTGCAGCCGTGGTTCGGATTCGGCGAAGCAAGCTGCCCGACCCGGCGCAGATTGGCAATGCAGGTTCTTTCTTCAAAAATCCGGTGGTGCCGGCTGCGCTGTTTGAGGAACTAAGGCAACGATTCCCCGAAATGCCTTCTTATACAAGCCCTGATGGTGGCCGTAAGTTGCCTGCCGGTTGGCTGATTGAGCATTGTGGCTGGAAGGGATTTCGGGAAGGAGATGCAGGGGTTCATGCCCGCCAGGCGCTGGTCTTAGTCAATTATGGAAAGGCGGCAGGAAGCGACATCAAAAAGCTCTCGGAGCGCATCATGGATTCCGTAGCGCAGGAGTTTGGCATCTCGCTGGAGCGGGAAGTGCAGATGTGGTAGGGGCTGACTTTTCAAGCGGTTACACCAGACACTTACTCTCTTTGAAAAGGCATTTCATCCTCAAAACGCTTTTATAGAAACGGAACGGAATTCGCCTATCGAAACTTCTGCAAAACAGAATTATCAGTCCGTTTGGATGATTCCCCTTTTGAAGCCGCCTTAGTAATAAAAAATGGCCGACTCAATAGCCGGCCATTTTTTCTAAGCATCTCTTTCCACCCACTCAGGATTCGGGATTCAGAATGGCAATGAACTCATTGCTTCCGTTGAAAACCTCCTTGGCAGTTTGCTTCAGTTGGTCGGTGGTCAGTGAGTTGATCCAGGCGTCATACTGGAGGATATGATTCCGATCGCGGCCTTCAAACAGGATGTCTTTCAGGGCAGAAATCCAGTAGCCATTGTCTTTCATGTTCACGCGGTTCTTCTCTATCCACTGGCTTTTCACCTTTTCCAGGTCTTTGGGGTCCACACCCTGCTCCTGTATCTCTTTTATCTCCTGTGCAGAGGCGGCCAGTAGCTTGTCCACATTTTCGGGGCCGCAGGGCAGGTACATCATCAGCGTGTAGTAGGAATAGGGCTTGTCGGTGACGTTGGCCTGGAAGCCGCCGGAATAGATGCTGCCCAGCTTTTCGCGCAGGTCTTCAATCACCTTGATATTGAGCACTTCGGCAAGGGCTTCGGTGCGCAGGGCAAATGCTTCGCTATAAGGATGATTGCCATGATACATGGCCAGGATGAGGCTTTTCTTCTCCTTTCCTTTCTTCATAATCAGCTTCTTGTTGCCATCTACCGGACGGACGCCATTATCGCGGTAGCCGGGCGTTTTGCCCGTTGTTGGCAGGCTGCCGAGATAGGTTTCCAGCAGAGGCAAAGCCTTGTCTGCGCTGATATTTCCTACCAGATAAAATTCAAATCCGTCGGCATCGCCAAACTCGTTACGGTAGATTTCCAAGGCCCGATCCAGTTGGATAGCATCAAAATCGGCAGGCTTGGGCACAGGCGAGGGCGCCAATGGATTGTGTGCGTAAAGCACCCCAAACGTGGTGTCCAGGAAGGAAATCTGAGGCGAGGCTGACAGAAATTGCAACTGCTGCTTCTGCTTCATCCGAAAGGCATCAAACAGGTCCGTATCCTTCCGGGGTGCCGTCATCCGCAGATACAGATATTGAAGCATCGTCTCAAAATCCTTGACGTTGCTGGCACCTTCCACATGGTCGTAGATTTCGCCCATGCTCATCCGGACGGTAGCCACCTTGCCGGCCAGAATTTGCTCAATCTGAGTGGGCGTGTATTTGCCATAGCCCATGGCGGCTACTACAGCGGTTGCATATTGGGCACTCTTCTTGTCGGCCACCCCGTAGTTGTTCTGCCCGCCTTTCCGGATGCCGGATAATTGAATTTCATCACTCTTAAAGTCCGTAGGCTTAATGGTAACCTTCACACCATTGCTGAGGGTGTAGGTAGTAGCGCCCAGGTCCTTTTCTTCTTTCTGGCTGACCACCTTGCCGGGGCTGGGAATCTTGTCCAGCAGGGAAGTAGCCACGGCCTCCGCCTTGTTGGGCTCCACCTTTTGCGTAAAGGCCTTTTGTGACAATGCCAGAAGCTGTGCGTCGGTCGGCAGTTTCAGGCTTTCCTTTTTCGGGGCGGTGATCAGGGTAAAGGTGTTGAGGCTCTTCATCCATTCTTTTGGCAAGGCAGAGACCTCAGCGGCTGTAATGCCGGGCAGCAGTTCTTTGTAATAAGCATACTCATTGGCGAGGCCGGGGAAGGCTTCTCCATTCAGGAAGTTGCGGATGTATTCTTCTGCATAGGTCTGGCTGTAGGTAGTCTTGCGCTCGTTATACATCTTGGTGATGCCGGCCAGGGCTTCTGATTTGGCACGCTCCAATTCCTGCTCGGTGAAGCCATAGTCGCGGGCCTTGAGCAATTCCGCCACCAGGGCGTCCAACGGCTTTTGAACACCGTCGGTATTGAAGGTGGTAGCGGCGGTAAAGCTTTGGTAACCATGAATCATATCGTCAAATCCGACAGAGGCAAACGGGAAAGGCGGTTTGGCACTCCGGCTCAGGTCCCGCAGGCGCTGGTTGATAATGGAGGTGGCCAACATGCGCATCAGCGAGTGGCGATAATCACCCAGGGTCTTGTCGGCCTCGTGCTTCTGGACGTGGAAAAGAATCTGAAGGGAAGGGCTGACGGCTTCTTTGTCGCTCACCACCATGGCTTCTGCTTTGGCCCGCGGTTGTGCGGTCACGTATTTCCGTTCCCGCTCGTTGGCCGGGTTTTTCAGGTCTTTAAAATGCTTGGTAATGAGGGAGATGGCAGTAGCAGAGTCTATGTCGCCCACCACGATAACGGCCTGCAGGTCCGGGCGATACCAGTCATGGTAAAAGCGGCGCAGTACTTCCGGTTTGAAGGTTTTGAGCACTTCGTCTTTACCAATAGGCAGGCGCTCGGCATAGAGGGTTCCGGAGGCGTATTTGGGGAAGTATTTTTTCAGCATTCTATCCTCAGCACCCTTTCCCAGGCGGCTTTCTTCCAGCACCACACCGCGCTCATCGTTAATGTCTTTGTCTGTTAGAAGGGCGTTGTGTGCCCAGTCTTCCACGATTTGAAAACCTGTTTCCAGATTGCCCGGTTTGTCGGTGGGTATGGGTAGGATAAAGACGGTTTGGTCGAAGCCGGTGTAGGCATTGAGGTCGGCGCCAAATTCGACGCCGATGCTTTGCAGGTAGCTGACCAGTTCGTTTTTCTCAAAATGCTTCAACCCGTTGAAGTTCATGTGCTCCATGAAGTGGGCGAGGCCAAGCTGGTCGGGAGTTTCGAGGATGGAGCCGGCCTTCACCACCAGCCGCAGTTCCACTTTTTGCTCGGGCTTTTTGTTATGGCGGAAATAGTAGGTAAGTCCATTGGGGAAGGTGCCTTTGATGACCTGAGGGTCTTGCGGCAAAGGCTGGCTGAGGTCCTGCGCAAAGCCAGCATAGGAAAATGCCGTCAGTGCGACGACAAGCAGCGCCCGCAAAGCGCGGAAAGAATAAGACATGCGGCTAAAAGTTTGTGCGAATGTAGCGCGGGGAGAATATGCGGCGAAGGCCTTCGGACGGTCGACGATACCGGACATTAAAGAGCGAGCCCAACACGGGCATATGCCACCGAAATACGCACAAATGCTGTGGGGCCTACTTGCCGGGCCGTTGAGCTAAAATGGTAAAATCGAGGACGAAATCAGTGTATCAACAGTCACCGAAAAAAAGTCCGCTAAACAGACCAACTGAATCACAGTTGGAATCAGCTTTCGTGATTCAATGCGAGATATCGTGCTTTGAGAAATCTCGCATTGATAGGAAGCCGCGATCTCATCCGCCAGGGATGATTGGGAAATGTGTTTTGATGCGCGTAACAGCAGAAGGTTTGTACCAAGGTTTTCTCTACACTTGCTTGAAAGCTCGTTCGATTCCATCCGCTTCACGGATGGGTTTAACGACACAAATCTATGATCAGCCAAGGGATACGAGACTCGGCGCGGTTAAAAATATTTCAAGGTTATATGGCCTGTGCATTTTTCATGCAATACCGCATATGAGATGCCTCATATAACGACACATATTTGCAATGCATTCAAACACCAGTGATACTCAAGCGTCCTTTTGGAAAAACTGCCAGGTATAGTGACGAATGAAAGGCGAATGAAACGTATGTATCAGTGTGCGACGATTATCCCTATGATTCACCTGTGCCAATTTCATGGTGGTAGAACATGAAAGATATCCTTAAAGCTTTTCGGAAGGGATTATGTTTTCTAGGCT
>JAMIQN010000314.1:0-3153 GCA_035914595.1 Chitinophagaceae bacterium
CCCAACACACCGAAGACGATATTTCGCATTGGCTCCATCACAAAGACCTTTACGGCCACACTCATTTTCCAACTTATCGAAGAAGGTAAACTCAGTTTTAGCGATCATCTGTCCAAGTGGTATCCACAAGTCAGAAACGCGGACAAAATCAGTATTGACGACCTGCTCACACACCACAGCGGCCTCCACAATTTCACCCAGGATGATGACTACGTGCAGTGGCAAAATCAGCCACGCACAAAAGCCGAAATCATTGCACGCATCGCCGCTCTTCCTTCCGACTTCAAACCCGGCACAAAGGCCGAATACAGTAATTCCAACTTTACCCTGCTTGGCTTCATCATTGAAGACCTCACGAAAGCGTCGTATGAAGAAAACGTGCGGCAGCGAATTACAGGTCCGCTACATCTCACTCACACTTACTTCAGCAAATCCATCCGGCCGGATAAGGGCGAGGCCTTACCCTATGTGGTGGAAGACGGGGCCTGGGTGCCGGATGCGCCTTCCAATACCCAGATTGTAGGTGGGGCCGGCGGCCTTTCAAGTACCGTAGGCGACCTGTCGAATTTTATGGACGCCCTCTTCCTGCACCACCTACTTTCCGACGCTTCATTGAGCAAGATGAAAGAGATGCGCGGAAGTTTTGGCCGTGGCTTGGTACGATTTCCATTCAATGGGAAATGGGCGTATGGTCATACCGGCCACATAGACAACTTCAGCAGTGTGGCTGCTTTCTTCCCGGAGGATTCCGTTGTCGTTAGCATGGTCTGCAATGGTGTCAATTACAACTTCAACGACATCCTCATTGGCCTGCTCAGCATTTGCTACAACAAGCCCTATTCAATCCCCAATTTTGAGAAGCACATCGTTTTGGATGCGGCTGCTTTGAAGCAATTGGAGGGAGTGTACACCAATGCACAAACTGGCATGGACATTACTATTAGCGCCAAAGACAATGGCCTGATGGTGCAGGCTGCGGGCCAAGAGGCGGTGCTGTTGGAGGCGGTTTCGAAAAGTGAATTTGCCAACGATCGGGTAGGGATCAGTCTCAACTTCGACGATCATCGTAATCAGGCTGCAAGCCGATGCATCTTGTCGCAGGGCGGTGCCCGCATTCCTTTTTCGAGGAAGCTGCGGTAAGTGCTATTTGGAGGTACTTCGCTTGCCCAGCTCTATCACCTCACACTGCTGAATCTGACCTTCATGAAGGCAGAAACGTAAGAGCGTACGGACCTGGTGCCAGCCCTCCTTGCCTGCAGCTCCGGGGTTCATGTGAAGGCATTGGAATTTTGGGTCGTAGATGACTTTGAGGATGTGAGAATGGCCGCTGATAAAGAGTTTCGGTTTGTATAGTCGGAGAGCCTCTTTTGCCTTCGGCGCATATCGTCCGGGATAACCGCCAATGTGGATCATGAGGGTGCTTACACCATCCACTGTGAACGAAGCAATCTCAGGGAACTCCTCGCGGATTTCTTTGCCGTCAATATTGCCCCAAACGCCACGCATCGGTTTGAATGCGCTCAGGTTTTTCATAAGGTCGGCGTTTCCAAAATCGCCGGAGTGCCATATTTCATCTACATCTGCGAAATACTCAACGACCTTCGGATCGAGGTATCCGTGCGTGTCAGAAATGAGTCCAATTCGCGTCATTGTGTGCAGATAGATTTAGGAATAGTTAGAGGTGCATGAGCATCCGGAATGTGGATAAAGAAATGCCGAAAAAGTTTTGGTGGTTCAGGGGATGCATCTCTACTTTTGCGCCCCGCCGGCGAACGAGTTGGCAGGGTAGTTCTTAAGACGGCAGGCTTAAAATTTTGGGTTCAATCCGGTGAGATTCCGAAGGTTAGAATTTTCCGAAAGAGTCCTGAAAAAAAAGTTTGGCAGTTTGAGAAACAGGTTAGTATCTTTGCACCCCGCAAATGAGGCGGGAGGGTTACCGGGAGCGGTAATTTGAGAGAGAGAAGAAGGGTAGAGAATAAGTTCTTTGACAGAAGGGAGCAGTTGGGAATATCTGGTTGTAAAGCGAGATACTCCCGGCAGGTAAGGGGGGATAGATCAGCGATGATTTATTCTTCTTTTGAGAGCGAGAACACGAAACAAAAAACACGAAAAACAAGTCTAGACTTTGTCTATTCTCTTTAGAGAGAAAGTCAGAGGTCAAAGGCTCTACTTTATTTACAAAGGAGAGTTTGATCCTGGCTCAGGATGAACGCTAGCGGCAGGCTTAACACATGCAAGTCGAGGGGTAACATGGTCTTCGGACTGATGACGACCGGCAAACGGGTGCGGAACACGTACGCAACCTACCCTTATCTGGGGCATAGCCCGGTGAAAACCGGATTAAATCCCCATAGTATCATTGGATGGCATCATTTGGTGATTAAAAATTTATTGGATAAGGATGGGCGTGCGTCCTATTAGCTAGTTGGCGGGGTAACGGCCCACCAAGGCGACGATAGGTAGCTGATGTGAGAGCATGATCAGCCACACGGGCACTGAGACACGGGCCCGACTCCTACGGGAGGCAGCAGTGAGGAATATTGGTCAATGGGCGGAAGCCTGAACCAGCCATGCCGCGTGAAGGACGAAGGCGTTCTGCGTTGTAAACTTCTTTTATTGGGGAAGAAACCTGGATTTTCCAATTCAGCCGACGGTACCCGATGAATAAGCACCGGCTAACTCCGTGCCAGCAGCCGCGGTAATACGGAGGGTGCAAGCGTTATCCGGATTTACTGGGTTTAAAGGGTGTGTAGGCGGGCCATTAAGTCAGGGGTGAAATCCCGGAGCTCAACTCCGGAACTGCCTTTGATACTAGTGGTCTTGAATATTGTTGAGGTGGGCGGAACGGGTCATGTAGCGGTGAAATGCATAGATATGACCCGGAACACCGATTGCGAAGGCAGCCCGCTAAGCAAAGATTGACGAAGACGCACGAAAGCGTGGGGATCAAACAGTATTAGATACCCTGGTAGTCCACGCCCTAAACGATGATTACTCGACGTTGGCGATACTCAGATCAGCGTCCAAGCGAAAGCATTAAGTAATCCACCTGGGAAGTACGTTCGCAAGAATGAAACTCAAAGGAATTGACGGGGGTCCGCACAAGCGGTGGAGCATGTGGTTTAATTCGATGATACGCGAGGAACCTTACCT
>JAMIQN010000315.1:0-15861 GCA_035914595.1 Chitinophagaceae bacterium
CACGCGGAGGTTGAGGCGGGCAAGGTCTGTTGGGAATTGCAGGTTGAATTCAGGCACCCTGGCCGGTTTCCCAAACAAGAGTGCAGAACCATCGAAGTAGAAGTACTCACCATATTCCGCAGCCAAGCGGCGGATAAATGCAAAGTTGCTTTCCCGATATTGGGTGATATAGGGAATGCTAGATCTTTTGACGGGAGAGGCCCTGACGGTTAGGTCGTTACCCGCAACCTGAGATGAAACTTGCTGAACGACTTGGTTCAACCCACTCTCCATGTATGAACTATTGGATTCGCCATTATCAAGGAGGATCGTTGGGCTATAACCACTAAAAACTATATCACCGGCATTATCAAGTGTGTTTGCAAATTGAATGTCGGTTACGATGCCTTTGAAAGTGTGTTGGGGGCCGGAGCCATTTAAGTTGGAAAAGGTTATGGTGATACCCTTTCCCAAATAGCTTTTTGACTTGTCAATCGTCACTGCTCCTTCTGCTTCCAGCACTTCATGATTAAAATGAATTTCGAAAAAATGATGTTCATTAAAATGCTGGCGCAGCACCAACTTGCTGAAAGGGGATATCTTCTGGCCGTTGGCCGTGATATCAATCTTTACCTGCTGTGGCATATCGCACAAAAATTAGAAGTTGTTGAAAAAGCAGCAAGGCGCAAAATGCTGCGCCTCGCTGCGTAAAAATTGTCCCGTTGGGGAGCAAGTTTTCCAATCCGACTAGGATCCGGCGGCGTGGCCCGGCCATTCGTTCTCGTGCACTGCGTTACCCAGCGTGAACTTACGAGCTGTAATAGTGAAATTAATGGTACCCGAATCGGCACCACCGGCTGTGATGCCTTCAGAATAGGCAGTAATGAAGCCGTCTTCAAATTCCAGCTTTTTCAGTTGGCCATCTGCAGTGCCCTTGTCAAACGTAATGGTTCCTTTTTGAGCCTTTGTCTGAGAATTCAGCATCGTCTCAAGAATGGTAACGTCATCGGAGGACTCAACGGTAAGGTTGATTTCGCCGCCATAAACGCCCGATGCGGGTTTGCCTTTTTGGTCAACGGAGCGACTGAACGCCCATGATGCAGCAAGAACGTCATACTTCTTGCTCGCCATTTCCAAGGTGGTCTTGTAAGCCATGTTGTTTGGTATTGGTTTGGGGTTAAAAAATCAGAGGGGGGTTATTGTTGTTCGGTACTCGTATCCCATTCGTTGCCATCATCCCCCTTATGGCCGTCCAGTTTCAGCATAAAGCTCTTGGCGGGGAAGTAAGGGGTCATATTGATGTCCAAGTGGATGCGATCCTTTTGCACGTCATCGCGCTCGAAGCGAACAATGCGGAATTTTTCTATCAACTTCTGAGGCCCTGTCACACTGTCCAAGAACTTCACAATCTGCTGGCGCAAATCACGTTCGGTGATAGAGGTCCAGTTTTCGAAGGCTCTCCGGTTCAGGAAGTCAATGAGCACTTTGTTGATGTAGTCGAACACGCGAACCACAGAGTAGGTCTGTAGTCCGATATTATCTCCATTGAAGAGCGTTTTGGAGGAGAATGCCATCACCTTGCCATATTCATTCACCATAGGAATGAGGCCGGCCTTATCCATAGCAGAAATCTCTGATTTCTTTAGATCGAAGCGAACGCCTTCTACTTCGTTCATACCGCCGTGTTTTTTACCGGCAGTAACCTGGCTCATGAGAGTGTAGTAGAGTTTGCCGGCAAGTGCTGATGACGGCGGTACACGAACGTCTTCTTCTTCACCAATTTCATCATTCTTTTGGCGCCCTACGATGTAGTTGCAGGCCATCATCACGTTGGAACGATGCACTTCCCCCCCGGTGAGGTTGGCCTCCGTGAACATGTCAATCGTATCATCCGGATTGTCAATGTCCATGAAGTCTGTTACCAGCATGGTCTTAGTTTCATGTG
This sequence comes from Chitinophagaceae bacterium, assembly GCA_035914595.1. Classification (GTDB taxonomy): domain Bacteria; phylum Bacteroidota; class Bacteroidia; order Chitinophagales; family Chitinophagaceae; genus UBA1952. The sequence continues at coordinate 1,925 of JAMIQN010000315.1, forward strand.
CAAGCTTTGCCCACTTTTCTACAACTGCATTTGAACCGAGATAGCCCGGCACACACAGAATTGAGTAGTTGTTGCGTAGGTCAAGGCGGTCGTAATTCTGCTTGAGTTCTGCCCCTACGAAGTCAATAAATTTCGGGTTATCAAGGTCGCGCAGTTGCTCTTGCGAAGCATTCACAATGGTGATGTTCTTCAATTTGTCCGACTCCGTGTTTTTGTAAAACAGGTTGAGTGAACGATAGGAGACTTCCAACTCACGGGTCGCTTCACTTGCCTTCTTGAGGTTTTTCTTGAGCAGTGCACCGGCTTCTTCGGAGCGCTGTTGGCAGGTTTCAGCCATTTGCGAAATTTCAGAGGAGTTGCCGAGCAACGAGAGCCACAATTCCAATTTTCTCTTCAACTCTGCACGCTCCTGCTTCTTAGCAGAATCAGTCAGGAAGATTTGCTTACGAGCCTTCCGTTCGGGATTGAGGCCCTGCACACCATCAATGGCTGATTCGAGGAAATCGAAAGAGCCAAATTTTGCCAGCTTATTGAGGCTTTGGTCAAGGCTCTGCGAAGGAGCCGCACCGGCTTCGGGGGATTTATACGCCTGGTCCTGCGACTCGGCTTGTTGTTGCATTTGAGGATCTGCCATGGATTTAAGTTCTTTTCTAAAGGTTCATGATTGAGGTGGAAAGGCGTCTTGCTCACTTGTGAGCGTCCAACTCCTGAATCAGGTTCTGGAGCGCTGCTACAAAGGCTTCTTTCATTTCAGGATTCTCCACCACATTCTTCAGGAGCTTATTGGTCTTAAGCTGCTTCATGATTTTGGCGTAGCCTTCTTTCTCGCTGTTCAGGCCTTGCAGGAAGGCACTCTGCTGCACCATATTGGAAGCCTTGAAGTCCGCTACACTGCGGAAGTTCAGCGTCTCTTCTTTGGCGCTTCCTTCGGGAGTTTCAAACTCTACGTCCACCGCCGGTTTGAAGTGTTCAAACACTTCATCTACCGTCTTGAGGTCATATACAGACTCAGGACGGACGGGATCATTCGCAGTGAGCTTTTGCACGAAGAGCGAACGGTTCATGGGTATATCCGCCATCCCTTCCGATGCATCCGTCTTGACGGCATTTCCGCCTACTTGATAGTCAAACATAGGTATTTGGTTTTAATGAATTTCGACTTAATATTCGCTTCTACTTAGAGCCAGCACTATTCAAAACACACGAGGGGCATCTAAGTTAGAATTGCTTTCGGTTCTTTCAAAGAATTTATTTTCTGACACTGTAATCAACCTCCTGTTCTTCATTGAGGCTTACTGCAATTGTGTCTCCCCTGCTTACTTTTCCTGCTACGATAAATTTCGAGATTGGCCGCCGTAGCGCACTCCTTATGACCCCCGAAATCTGACGCGCCCCATACTTTGGCGTGAAGCCCGTAAGTGCAATTTTCTGCTTCGCGTCGTCTGTTATTTCGAGGGCAATACCTTGCTTTTCCAGGCTTTCCAGCAGGCTCTTCATCTGAATCTCCAGGATACGAACCACGTTGGCTTCTGAAATCGGAGCAAAGGGAATGATTTCTGTCAGGCGAGCCAGAAATTCAGGACGGAAGTACTTCGTCATCAACTCGAGCAAATTGGACGACTTCGGCATGATGCCCTGCCCGAATTGCTCTACAATCCACTCGCTGCCAATATTGGAAGTAAATATGATGAGTGAGTTCGAAAAGTCACCTTCCTTACCCAGCCTGTCGTGCATCTTGCCTTCATCCAAGATTTGAAGGAAAATGTCGAATACGGACGGGTGCGCTTTTTCAATTTCATCAAAAAGCACAACAGAATAGGGCTGCTGACGAATCTTATTCACGAGCATACCCCCTTCTTCATAACCGACATAGCCCGGAGGCGCTCCATACAGCAGGGCGGCAGAATGCTCTTCTTTGAACTCCGACATGTCGAACCGAATCATGGCCTTTTCATCGTTGAAAAGGAAATCCGCAATGGCTTTGGTGACCTCCGTCTTCCCGGTGCCGGTAGGGCCAAGCAGGAAGAAGGAGCCAATTGGCTGGCCGGGTTTATTCAATCCGCTGCGCGATTCTACAATGGCATCGGCCAATGCTTTCACCGCATGGTCCTGCCCCACTACTCTACGCTTGATGATGGATTCCATCTCGGCCAGCTTCTGTTGTTCCTTGGCCTGAATCTTACCCATGGGAATGCCCGTCTTAAAGGCTACAACGGCAGCGAGCTCTTGCGAGGTAACTGTGTCCTTCACATCTGCCGCCAACGCTTTCAGGTCATTCAATGTGCTGTCCAGAGCAGCTTCCATTTCCGCTGCCGTTTCCAACTTCGAAACATCGGTAGGGTCTGTCAGACGGCCAAACAGCACCGGGCTGAGGCTATTGCGCAACTGGCTGTAGAACCAGCGATACTCGGCAATCCGATCGGCTTCTTCGAGGCTGCTGTCATTTTTGATTCCTTCAAATTGAGCAGTCAACGATTCCAATTCCGGCTTGGAGGTCTCGTTCATCATTTTAAGCGCAGCCATCGTACGGTCCAGAAGATCCACGGCTGAGTCCGGCAGGCGACGGTCTTTGACGTATCGCTTTGCAAGGCGTGCGCACTCTGGCAGCACGTCTTTTTCAATTTTCAGTTTGTGATGCTCTTCAAATGCATCGGCCAGTTTGTGTAACATTTTGGAGGCCGTTGCCAGGTCCGGCTCGTCCACGCGAATCACTTCAAAGCGGCGGCTGAATGCCTGCTCGGGCTCTATCAGCTTGCGATATTCATCCAGGGTGGTGGCTCCGATAACGGTGATTTCACCACGGGCCAATTCGGGTTTCAACAGGTTGGCTGCACCACCTGCATTGCCTTTGGGGTCCAGCAGGGTGTGAATTTCATCTATGAACAGAATGGCCTTGTCGAATTGCTTCACCTCTTTGATGATGCTCTTGAGGCGCTCTTCTACTTCGCCTTTGTAAGAAGCACCTGCGAAAAGTGCGCCGAGGTCCAGTTCAAACAGAAAGGCGGATTTCAAGTTTTCCGGAACGGTGCCCGCTACAATTGCCAACGCAAAGCCATCCACCAATGCAGTTTTTCCAACACCCGGATCGCCGGTGATGATGACGTTGGGTTTCGTGCGCCGGCCCAGCACTTCCAGCATCATGCGCGTTTCCTTATCGCGGCCGATGATGGGGTCTATTCTTCCTTCTTTAGCCAGGCCAATTTTATCCACGCAATACTTCAGCAAAGCCGTAGTGCCTTTGGTCTTGGTTTGCATATCGGCGCCGCCTTCGGGAAGGTTAGCACTGCCCACAGCCTGCCCTAAAGCGCTGTCATTGATGTAGAGGTCAAGGATCTCTTTTTCACGAATAGGGAAGGACTTCAGTTGCTCTGAAGAAAAGCCGATGTTGGGCTTCACCAAAGCCGCCAAAGCGCATATCGGCGAAACATCATTCAGGCCCAGTTTTAGGCGGATATTGTCTGCTTCCTCCAGCACGTTAGCCGTTTGTTCATCCGCGGTAATTGTTTCTAAAGTCTTGCCGCTTTTCGGCAACTCATCAATTCGGATTTCAGCCCATTCTATCAGGTAATTGACATCCTTATCCAGCGACTGCAAGAAAGGGTGCAGGCCGGATTCCTTATGAAGCAATCCACGCAGAAGATGCGGTAACGAAAAGTGTTCGTTCTTGTATTCCCGAGCGAAACTGATAGCTACCTGAATGGCGGATTTAAGGGATTCTGAAAAGGAAAGGGTGGTCATAGCGGGCTGAATAATGGGGTGAGGCGATATGGGAGAAGGGAGGCTTTTATTGTGCGGGCGGCAGTGGCATGGGTGAAGCGCCCATCATCCCTGCAGATTGTGCTGCTTTCAGCCTGGTCTCAGCGTCTTGAAGTTTTGCAAGTGCATCATTCAGCTTATTCTTTGCGTCCACGAGTTGTCTGACGTGCGTGTAGTGGTTGGCATAGCCCTGGCTCACAAGGCTCACCATCTTGATGGAGGTATCCATCTTCGACAAGTCGGCTAATTCATCTGCTATCTTCTTATCCAGCAGCACGGGATTCTCAGTCTTGGCTGATGCATACAGGCTGATGTTAGAATCTATGTCTGCCATCTTGTCGAGAATCTTCTTTTGGGTGTGTTCAAAATTGGAATAGCTGGCCAGCTTGCGTCCTTCCATTTCGCTCAGCTCTTCCGGCACGTGGTAGTAGGAGAAAAAGATAAGCGCTGTAGGCACTATAGCCAGACCAAAAAATACGAGAACAAACTGCCACAGCTTGGTGCTGCGTTCTTTGCTGTTGAGGGGTTTCATACGGGTGGTAGCTGTGAAAAAAGGGGATTAGTCGAAGATGCTGAATTTGCCTTTGGGTTTTTCTTTCGGTGCGTCCATAGTGCGGCCGCCAAAGTCAAATTTCTCATTGCGTTGGCCGATCAGTTTAAGGTCTTTCAGTTTATCGAGCAGGTCGCTCCAGGTCTTCATAAAATGAAGTAGCGGCTGGAAAAATCCGTAGATGTCTTCGTGGTTGTAGTCCGCGTTCATCACGTTGGAGAGCAACTCCTCAAACTTGCCCGGGCTCACTTCGTTCCAGTAGGAGAAATACTGAAGCAGTTCTTCTTTTTCTTTTACTGGAATCAGGTTCAGGCTGACGTTGATAATGCTTGCCAGTTGCACGACCGTGTTCGACATGTACAGTGGCGACTGCTGCCGGTACATGGTCCGGAAGATGAAAAACTCACGGGCAATATGCCAGATTACCTGCTCGCAAATCGTTTTCACATTTTGGGCTAATGGCGTCTGCTGTTGCTGGCCGCCTTCCACCACTTTTCTCACGATTTCGGCGCTGCTTTCCTGAATTTGATTCAGGTACTCCGCAACAGCATTGTAGAGTTGTTTGGCTCCGGGGTGTGCGCCAATCACCGAGCAGGGTGGGATGTATTCCGCATCCCTGGTGAGTTGCCCATTCTTTACCCGAAATTTTGCAACAGGGATGTGGAAGGCTCCGAGCGAATTGGCGCTAAGCTGGCTCACGCCGACCAAGCCCAGCTTGTAACTACTGATACTGCTTGCATTTCTGGGCGGATATTCTTCTGCCGCCGCCGGTCCAAAAGGCTGACGATTAAAGGGGTCCACTGCGATCACTGCATAATATCCACCGGCTTCATCACCATCATTCATATCGCTGCTTACTTCTGCAGTCAATTCAGGATGAAGGCCGGGAATAATCTCTATCCGGCAACCACCGGAAGTAATGGCCCGGCAATAGCTCACCACCACCTTGAAGGTGCTCGACTGATTGGACGCAGTGTTACAATCCAAGGCACTTTTCTCACCGGGTAAAGGCTGCAGCAGGCCATAGTTAAAGCCGTTCAGGGCGGTAGCCTGCGCATCGCGGACGGCATCTATCAGGGCGTTCTCACTGTCCACAAAGTGCTGACGGCTGATCTTCATGCCGTCCACCCAGTTGGTGAGGTAGTGTTGCAGCTTAGGTAGCATCTTTCAAAAAAATGTCTGGCGTATTTCCGAAGGTCTGATTTGCTGCAGGGGTCAGTACGAGGCTTCCTCTTGCTCTTCCACCATGCCTACTCGTTTCGCCAGGATGATATCTTTTTCGGTGATTTTATTGTCCGCAATTGTGAGTTCCGGGTCTATAAATTTTGCTTTAGCCAAGCCTTTGGACTTGGTGTAAAACATCCAGCCCAGCGGGGTCTGATCATAGTTCACGAACTGAATCGGGTCACTTTCGTACTTGTAGTTATAGTTCTCGATAAAGGACCTGAACCAGTCACCAAACTTCATAGAAACGGGCGCTCTCAATTTGGTATTCGTAATGCGGGGGTCGTTGATAGATTTTGAATACTCCAGTTCCAGCATGTAGATAGTAGAGGTATCTACGTTGTCGTAGTCCACAGGGTCGGCATTGAGAGGGAAATACCAGACCTTATGAATCTCCTGCGGAATGGCGAGGTATTGCTTGAATGCCGTGCTAAGGAATTCCGGAAGCACAAAAGGCAGCACACAAAATGCAAACCAGGGGGCCAGGCCATTCGGGTTGGTATAGTGGTACACCAGCGCAAATCCGATCATGCCCAGGAATGTATTGGCCAGCACAAAAAAGACTCCCGCAAACCGCCCCTGCGGAATGTCATCCGGAGCGTTTTTCTTGTACAGCCAGGAAGCCAGAAAACCCAGCGCAGCATAGCCCACCTGGAGGAGCACGAAGAATGTCATGGAGCGAGAGGCTTCCTGAGCCATCCCAATGAAGCCGCCACAGCTAATGACAACACCAAACAACAGATAGAAAAAAATAAACTTTCGGTTGCTGAGCAGTGTTCCTACCGCCTTCTTCCTACTTAGATTGATGTAGAAACCAATCAATCCAATAATAGTTAGGAGAACAAAAGCAATTATTGCCGGGATCATAATAACGGACAAGGGCTAAGGGCTAAATGTACGAGTTAAAACCAAGGTAGCTATGCGCTTCAGCATCGCCAGTTTTCAGTCGGGCGTCCGATTGCGCCGGGTTCAAAACGATGCGATACTCGGCTGTTGCAGGGAAAAAGTAAGGAAGGATAAAATGGAGCACGTTCAAATGTTTGCCCTTACCTGTGTAGTCTTTGTAATCGCTTTCCTGAAGGTTATCAATATGCAGCTCAAATCGCCGGATGGGCATGTCGCAACGCTCATGCAACACAGTATCAGCACCGAGGGTTCCTGCGCCCAGAGGCCGAATCCAGGATGCCGGAAGTTGATAGCGGTGCATTGCCCAGCGGCGTACGACCCGTGCTTCACAACCCAAAATCCTCGACACACAAAGACCGATCAAATCCGCATCGCCACGAATCTTGTGGCTGAGTGGCAGAATGTAGAGCAAGACCAATAGCTGCTGGTCGCTGAGGGCTACACCATCTTCAAAAAAGTAGTTGAAGAATTCGCGATTGCGTCGCGGGTTGCTTTTCTCAATCAGCTCCCGCTCGGTTAGCTCCAGCCGCAGGCTGCGGTGATGAAATTCATTTTCAAGAGGGCTGAAAAATTTTCTGGCTTCCCGCTCCTGCCGTCTCAGCTCCCGGCCATGTTTGTAGGCTGCGTCATCACTGCGCTGCTTGCGCCCCTGTGTGTGCACCATAGCCTCTGGCAGCATATCGTAGATGCCTTCCCGATTGAGGTCGAAGAGAAGAAGATCATCTGCACCACTGCCGTCCGTATTCCAGGAAATGTCCGCGATGTCTTTGGCAACAGCTCTTCTGAAGGTGCTTTCGTTGCGAAAGAAAATAGAATCTACCGCCACCCCACGATCTACCAATTCCGCCGCGATGACGCTGGCGAGGTAGTCTGCTCCGAGTGCCTGAATGTCATGCAGGAGCCGTCGTTTTTCGAGGTGTTCCATTTTGGTTTGAATGCCTGGTTTCTGTCGGTCAGAAATCCACTTTGTACTTGTACTTCTTTATCAGGGAGCGTACCAGGGAGCAATTATCGTACACCATGCGCATGTTGGGTGCATCGTGGACGTCTTCCTGGCTTACGCCGTCGCGAAATGCGCGTGTAAAGTAATCCGCGTAGGCACTTTCATCGGTCGGGAAGCGCGTGTATTTAAGAATACCAAAACTCAGCAGCACAGAGGGCCTTTCCCCGGCCTGCTTGAGCGCATTCAGTGCATCGTCATAGCGCCCTCTTTTGATCAGGAGGTTGGCATAGTCCACGCGAAACTGAGTAGGCAGCATCCTTGCCTTTTGGATGTAGGCATCAAAGTCTGCTTCGGCCTCATCGTTTCGGTTTTGGCGGTAGTAGCATTTCCCTCGTTTCCACAAGGCCTGAATCTGAATCAGCGCATCCTCGCGCGAAACATCATGAATGCCCATGCAGGTACTGAAACTTAGAATTGCGGAATTGTCGGTGGCATCCTTGATTTCCATCTGCAGCTTGCCAAGTTCATAATACCAGCGGGGGTTGTCTTTGTCGTATTTGATAGCATCCTGATAGGCATCTGCGGCTGCAGCTTTATCAGCCTGCGACTCATAGATACGCGCCCGAACCGCGTAAGCGTCGGCATTCTTTTCGTCAATCTTCAAGGCATCATCCACGAGCTTTTGAGCAGCCTTAATGCCTTTATCACCCTGCAGGCGGAGCAGGTCTGCCTGCGCAATCATCGCGTCGGTATTCGATGAATTCAATTGAAGGGCCGCATTGAAACTCTCTGCAGCCTGAACAATGTTGTTCTGTGCAGCAGCCAACTTTCCACGGCACAGCGCGATATCGGAAAGGATGTTCACGTCACCGGTGTCCTCCGCCCTTGCCTGATAGTTGGCGAACGCGTCATAGGCCTGGCGGTAGTCCTTTCGGTCTTTGTAGAAATAGGCTTGCCATTTGTAGGTTTCGGCGAACGCAGGATCGGCTTGAGCGGCGGCTGCAAACTGAGCCTCGGCCAGATCTGCTTTGCCTTCCTGGGCATAGGCGCGTGCCAGCCCGACGTGCAGCATAGGGTTCGCATCGTTCTTAGCGAGGGCAGCCGTAAATCCGCTTTGCGCCTCGCTGTATGCGCCCTTGTCAACGAGGTCCAGCAGCACTTGTTGTTTGGATTGCAACTGTGCCAAGGTGCGCATGGTAGCAGCAGCATCTTTTGCTGAGGAAGGGCGCACTTCCATAGCATAGCTCAGATAGCTACGCGCCTGGTCGTAGCGGTATTTCGCCTGCAGCGCAGCGGCACGTGCACTCAGTCCGTCGTAGAGGTATTCGGTCGGTTCAATATTGTGGCTGCGCATTTGACTCATTAACTCAAGGATGCGTCCTTCTGCATCTCCGGAGGTGCCAGGAAAGCGTTTGGCTTCTTTGAGCGCGTAGTAGGATTCGGTGTAGTTCCCTTCTGCCAGCAGTTTGATGCCATCAGCCAGTTTGATACGATAGTAGGATTCACTTCTCGGCTTTTCAAGTCCGGCATCCTGCTGTTCTGAAGTAGCATCAGAAATGGTGACGAGCGGTGTGTTGCCATAGTCTCCAGCCTTGGTTTGGCGATCCAGATGACTGATGAGCGTCTTGTATTGGCCACCTATGTTCACCACCTGCATTTCGGCCACCTTAGCCACTTTCGAAGGGAATGCATTGCCTTTTCGGTCTTTCCCATTCATCAATTGGTTGAAAAAGACCTTCAGATAGAGGTGTGACTGCCCGACGTGGATGTCGCCTACCTGCGTAATCTGATAGCGAATGGAAAGGGCCTTATTCTGGAAATAGAAGTTTCTGAACTGACGCAAATAGGCTCTGATGTCTTTGCCCATGGCCTCGTCCGCAGGGATGTTGGGGTCCAAGTCATCATCTGCTTCAAAATCGTTTTGAAAAAAGATGCGCATGCGGCTGTCGGCGGTAACAGCGTTGTCAATCGCGTCGTCGAGGTCCGAGGTTGAATTGGAAGGGTCGGACACCATGTTGAGCAGATTGATCAAATCGCCCACGGTTTGCTCTGCTGCTGCTTTGATGTTCTTCTCATCGCGTCTTGTAATGGATTTCGGCACGTTCTGAGCAACGGCATCCGGCACAATCAGTGCCGCTAATAGAAGTCCGAGAAGGAATTTCCGGCAGAGTTTCATAGGTTTTTCTGGCTGTTCAGAGAGAGGCTGGCTCTGTTGAACTACTTACAAATTACGCTGTAGCAGCCTTTCCTTGAGGAAGCGCTTCTCAACATCCGTGGTGGCATCCAACTGCGTAATGAGCCATCCGCTGTGGTTGGTCTGCCTTACGAAACGCTCCACTTTAAAACTGTAATTGGGGATCTGGAAAAAGTAGAATCGCATATCTCCCGGCCCGTCAAACTTCAGCTTACCCGTCTGAATCATCTGGCAGAATTTCCTTCCGCGCTCCGTTTCGTAAAGGGAATGGCTGAGGTAATTCACCCCTTCAAAGCCGGGCTGCAGGATATGATGCAGCTCCAGAAATTTCGTGGCATAGTCGGAAGGAGAAATGAATTTTTTCCGATCCTTCATTTCGTTGCCCGGGCTGATGGTTGCCGTGTCGTGCAGGGCAGGCGAATCGCCGATGCCACATATCAGCCAGCGGGAGCTGCCGATGCTGTCTGTTTCCACTTTAAGTACGAGTGGTATGGCCAACTGTACATTCCCCAGCGTGAAAAAGCAATTGAGTTCCGCGTACCAGTTGCTGTCATTAAATGAAAGGAGCTGGGGGTGGAGTGAGTCGGTAACCTGCCCGATGAATTTGTTGGCAAGGCTATCAGCCGGCGTGATGGGCTTTTCAAAAAGAAAGCGAACCAGATCCTGCCTTGTGAAATTGATGGGCTTGCCATATCGCAGATATTCTTTGCGGAGGAAGGAATTGGGCGCGTCATTAAAGCGCTCAATAAACTCATCAATCAGTTTTACCTCGTAAAGAAAATTGGCTTCACGCGTCGCCCCTGCTGCCATTCCCTGCGCCAATACCGCCGCTTCCGGAATCAGCAGAAGCAGCGCCAAGAGCAATCGTTTCATGTACCAAAAGTGTTTTTGCGGTTGCGGCCTAAGAGGCTACGTTGGTGACGGAAATGTTGCCGAGGAAGATGTCAAACTTGCGAATCGTCTTGCCTTCGCGGACTTCTTCAATCAGGCTGATGGTGATGTCCACCGTCTTTGTCGTCTGGTCTTTGTAGGCGAGGATATCGTAGTCCTTATAGCCTTTAAAATCCTGAATGATGACGGCGGAAGCATGCCACTTACCGTCCGGCCCTTTGTGGAAGTTGGACACGAATTTGATCTCCGACGCAGTCATCTCTACGCGCTTGTAGTTGAGCTGTGAGAGGTGGATGAAGTACTGCCGGATTTTTTGCGGGCGGACTTTGCTGGAATTGCTGCTGGAAGTAGCTACGATGACGTCTTCATTATTGTCGAAGAGCTTCATGCCGTACTTGATGCTGCCGTCCACATCCACCTTGGCGCAAAGGTTTTCGCAGACGCGATAAAATGCATTAATCTTTTGCTTCACGCGGCCTTTGAGTTGCTCTTCCGGAATATCCGAGATGGTGAAGGCCCCCCCCTGCTGTTGTTCCGTAGCTCCGTTCTCTGAGCTCCCGCCCGACTGGCTTCCGCTATTGCTCTGGGTGCCGGTTGTTGTTGTAGCTGCCGGAGGCTCCTCCGTTTTTGTGGTTGCAACAGTTTCGTGCTTCTCCCTATCTGCTTTCTTTTCCTTCTTGTGGCGGCGCTTCTTTTTGCCTTTACCCGAGTCTTCATCGTTGTCGCTGCTGGCGGTGCTGCTGCCATCGCTGCCGCCATTTTTCAGGAACGCGATGCGCTGCTTCATCAACTCTTCCGTAGAGTAGTCGTGGATCAGACGGGCAGGGTCGGTATGTTCATCATAAAGGATGATGAACTGATGCTGGCGGGGATCATTCTTGGAGCCTTCCGATACAATCAGCAGGCACACTTTGACGGGCTTCGATTTTGCGGGTCGAATGGTAATGGTATTGTCGCCCGGGGTCAGCTTGTAATCGCCGCAAAGCGTATTGTAATCGCGTACTTCACCCATGAATTTGAGCATGGGATAGGCAGAGGAGGAAACTCGAATCGTGTCACCGCGAATACTCAGATCCTGAGCCGAACCGGCGAGGCTGCCCAGGAGCAGGGTGATTAGGAGGAACGAAAAGTTGAAAATCTTCGACTTCATGATTATGATTTCTCGGGCTTAGCGGACAAATGTAGCAGCACAAGCGAAAGCGGTAGGCGACGGGAACACTTGAGCAGATCGTTGAACGTTTCTTGAAATTTTTGAGCCAAACCGATTCCAATCGCCGAAATGATTCAGTGCTCCCTGTCATATTCATCAGGCAGGGCCGGCAGGAAAATCAATTTTCAAGCCGGGATTTCGGCAGGGAGTATGTCTGTTCATTTTTTCAGAAAAATTCCGGCAGGCGTTCGTGTTTACTTAACATGAAAACAGTCGGGGGAAAATTCTTAATTCCACCTTCAATCCGCATCCAATTGGGTCTTCAGCAGGGCATATTGGCCATCGGTCTCCGCATCCTTTTCCGAAAGGCCTTTCTTACCCGTCTTGTCTTGCACTTCCACCTGATAGCCGAAGCCCAGATCCACATAGACCCGTCCATCAATCAGCCAGCCCTGGCCGCGCACAATACTGCCCGAGCTTCGGAATTCACTATCCAGCCGCAGGTCGCTGAGTAGCTCGAAGCTCATCAGGCTGCCGTCGCGAAATTTCTTTCCGTTCGATACAATCTTGACGGGCACGAGAAAGCTCTTCGTTTTGTGGTCGGGTGGTGTGCCGTCATGCGTGAGGCGCACATCTATTGAGCCAAAATCTGCATCATCTGAACCGCTGCCGGCGGCAGGCCCCCGCTCCAAATTGTTGATGTTGGTGGTGGCTGTGTCCTTGGGCAGATTATCACTGCTGAAAATATTGGCGCCAAAGCCGTTCATATACAGCTCCGGGTGTTCAAACAGTTCCTTAACGGCAATGAGGCGATAGACATACTCGGCAGTTTCCGAATTCAACTTCATGTTGAAATAGTCGCCGCCCTGGTTTTTTACTGCGTTGATGATGTTGCCGGGACCGAAGTTGTAGGCTGCTGCAGTCAGAATCCAGGAGGAAATGCCCAGCTTGTTTTTGAGGGTAAAAAACTGCGATCGAAGGAGTTTACAGGCTGCAATGGTGGATTTGCCGGGGTCGTCGCGTTCGTCATAAGTGGGGGTGACTACAAGCCCAAGATTGGCGGCCACATCGGGCATCAGTTGCCAAAAGCCCCGGGCGCCTGCCTGCGAGGAGACATTTCTGAACCCACATTCAACGATGGGAATATATTTTAGGTCGTCCGGCAGGCCATAATATTTCAGCCAGGCAGAGATGGCGGGAAAATATCGGCGGGCCTGAAACCGGAGATAGGTGAGCGTCACCACCGGCATCTGGTTCCGGATCACGTTCATGAGTTTGTTGGCAACGAAATCGCGGCTGGTGGGGATGGCTTCGTTGCAGAAGTAGATTTCATGCGCTTTCGCCGGAGGCGCTGATAGGCCCCACAGAGTAGCTAAGAGCAAAACCAAGCGTGAAAACTTCATCACCATACCCAAATTTCGATTTTCAAAGTGTCAATGCCTTTGGCTCTACCCAATTCGCATGTATCGCAGCTAACTTCGTTTTCAAAATTCATAGAATTTTAACGCCACCCAAAAACCCTCTTAATTCCATACTCCATGAAAAAGCTATACGCCCAACTTTTGGTAGGAGCCGCTATGGCCTTGGGTTCGGTCACCTTGTCTGCCCAGACAATTAGCATCACATCGCTGTCTCCTGCCGGTCCCTATTGTAGCGGAGCATCTGTGACACTGGCCTACACCGTTTCTTCCAATTTCGGGTCTGCGCAGGATTTCAAAGTAGAGATCAGCGATGCATCCGGCACGTTTGCAGCTACACCGCCGGTTATTGGCAGCCGGAACAACAAGATGGACGGCGGGAATATTACGATTACGATGCCAACTGTAAGCAGTAGTGGCACAGGCTACTTGGTGCAGGTGAGCGCATACGCTCATTCCGGTGGTTCGCTGACGACTACTTCCAGCGCAAGCTCCGCATTCACAATCAATCCAATCCCCTCACCCACTCTTGGTTCAGATGTGAATGATGTCTGCCAGAATGGGAACGTGGTGTACACGACCGAAGCGTCTCAATCCAGTTATGTGTGGGACTTTGGTGCGCTGACACTGAATACAGACTATTCAATAGTTTCCGGAGCTACCGGTTCCAGCAATACGGCGACCATCAAATGGTTGACAACCGGATCTCGCAGTGTTTCGATTAACTACACTTCGGCAGGTTGCACCAGCCCTACGCCCACATCCAAGTCTGTCACCGTGCACTCACTGCCGACGGTGACTTTTACTACAGCTCCAACGGATGCATGCCCCAACGTTGCTACAACTTATACGACCCAAAGCGGCAAGAGCAATTATTCCTGGACTATTTCCGGCACGCCTGGTAC
>JAMIQN010000316.1:0-3295 GCA_035914595.1 Chitinophagaceae bacterium
AGGCGAACAGCATGGCCGTCGCCCAAAAACGTAGTGGTAGCTGCATTGAAAGAAGGAGAAGCGTTAATGAAAAATCAAAAATAACGCATCCCCCCAAGTGACTGACCCTGTTTACAGTCAGCTAACCAAGGTGCCTACCGTCTTGCCGGTGACTACCTCGAGCAAGTTGCCGGGCTTGTGCATATCAAAGACGATAATCGGTAGATTATTCTCCTGGCAAAGCGTGAAGGCCGTCATGTCCATCACCTTCAGGCCGCGTGAAATGACGTCCGAAAAACTGAGATTGGAAAAGCGAACTGCGGATGGATCCTTTTCCGGGTCAGCCGAATAGATTCCATCCACCCGTGTGCCTTTCAAAATGACATCTGCATTGATTTCAATGGCGCGCAGCGAACCTGCGGTATCAGTTGTGAAATACGGGTTGCCGGTGCCCGCACCGAAAATGACCACGCGCCCTTTTTCCAGGTGGCGGATGGCTCGCCGACGGATATAAGGCTCGGCCACCTGCTCCATCTTGATGGCGCTTTGCAACCGGGTTTTGACTCCAATTTTTTCCAGCGCAGCCTGCAAAGCCATCCCATTGATCACGGTGGCCAACATGCCCATGTAATCGCCCTGCGCCCGCTCGATACCGGTTTCGGCTTCATTCATCCCTCTGTAAATATTGCCGCCACCAATAACGATGGCGACCTGTACACCCAGGTCAGTCACCAGCTTGATGTCGCGGGCATAGGCCTCCAGCATAGCAGGCGCAATGCCAAATGCACGGTCACCCATCAGCGACTCTCCGGACAATTTCAAAAGGATGCGGGAATACTTAGGCAGCATGAAAAAGAAGTATGAGCGAGGGAAAAAGATTCAATGAAAAACAGGTGCTTAGGCGAGGAATGGCATCTTCACCACCCTTGCCTTGAGCGGGCGGTCGCGCACCACCACAAAGACTTCTGCGCCCTCTGCGCTCAGCTCTTTCTGCACATAAGCCATGGCAATGGCCTTGCCCAGCGAGGGTGATTGCGTACCGGAGGTTACATAGCCGATGTCTTCGCCGGCTGCATTTTGGATGCGGTATCCGTGGCGGGGAATGCCTTTGTCCACCATTTCAATGCCTACCAGCTTGCGTGTGACACCCTCTGCTTTTTGCTTTTCAAGAATGGTGCGGGCGGTAAAATCCTTACTGAATTTGGTGATCCAACCCAAGCCGGCTTCGAGGGGTGAAGTCCTGTCGTCAATATCGTTTCCGTAGAGGGCAAAGCCTTTTTCGAGGCGCAGTGTGTCGCGGGCTGCCAGGCCAATCGGCTTCAAACCCTGAGGGGCGCCGACGCGAAAAATCTCAGACCAGATTCTCTCGGCATTTCCGTCCTTATCCTTAAAATAAATCTCCACCCCACCCGAGCCGGTATAGCCTGTCGCACTGACCAGCACATCGTCCACACCGGCAAACCTGCCCTTCACGAAGGTGTAGTACTTCAGGTCGGTGATGTTCATGTCGGTGAGCTCCTGCAGCATCTTCACGGCATTGGGGCCTTGCACGGCAAGCAGGCCGGTCTTGTCAGAGATGTTTTCCATCTCCACGCCGCCCGTGTTGTGGCTGCTGATCCAGTTCCAGTCTTTCTCAATATTGGAGGCATTTACAACCAGCAGGTAGGTCTTGTTTTGCTCGATGCAATAGACCAGCAGGTCATCCACGATGCCGCCTTCATTGTTGGGCAGGCAGGAGTATTGTGCCTTACCGTCCGTCAGCTTGGAGGCATCATTCGAAGTGACTCGTTGAATGAGGTCAAGGGCACCCGGTCCTTTCAGCATAAACTCGCCCATATGGCTCACGTCAAATACGCCGGCGTTGTTGCGTACGCACTGGTGTTCTTCGTTGATAGAAGTGTAGGAAATGGGCATGTTATACCCGGCAAACTCGGCCATCTTCGCCCCTAAAGCGATGTGCTTTTCGGTAAAGGGAGTGCGCTTCATGCAGGAAATTCTTTTTGGGGAACGGGCGCAAAGGTAACGGCCTATCCAGGCAATTTTCCTTTGGAAAAGCATCGGTAAATCACTACGGCCATCCCGTTGGGTCGCTACTCCGTTTGGGCTCTGCCGTTGCTGCATTTTCTTGAAAAAACTGATAAAAATTTCAGGAGCATTTTATGCTCAAAGCCTTTATCCGCGCAGCCTGCAGCCAATTGCCAATTAACGCTCCTTTGGCGCAGGTCGCTTTCGTGTGCTTTTACTTTCGCCCTCTTCCAACCGAAAACCTCAATCAAAAAAGCCATGTTACGCAAGTCATTCGTACCGGCAGCCTTGTTGATGTCTGCCTGCCTGATGGGCACCCCCTCCTATGCTCAAAAACCCGGCAACGACCCGGGCAAAACGATTACGAAGGATGAAACCGTCATCATTCGGAACGACGACGACAACGGGAAGACGATCGTAGAAATCAAGAACGGAAATATCTACGTGAATGGCCGCCTGATGATGAGCGTTCGCGATGATGATGCCACGCGCGTGCACAAGAAAATCATTATCGAAAATGACGACGCAGACGATGACCGCGGCCCTCATGCCAATGCGATGATACCCCCTTTCCCCAAGCAGGCGAAGCTGGGTGTCATGGCCCGGGATGGCCGAAATGAATCCGGTGCGCTCGTAGCTCAGGTAGCTCCCGGCTCAGCAGCCGAAGCCGCAGGCCTGAAGGCTGGCGATGTGATCAACCGTGTGGACGATGAGCAGGTTGAAGATGCCGATGACCTGGTGCGCATCATTCGCAACCATCATCAGCCCGGCGATAAGGTGACGCTCAGCTACCGGCGCAACAACAAGCAATTTCACACCAATGCACAACTCACTGAGGCGCAGCCGCCGGCAACTGCCGACCGGTTTCCGATGCCCTATTCCATGCAGCCATTCCAGTTCCCATCGGATCACTTCCCCAGCCTTTCAGATGACTTTTTTGGCAACAGGCCGCGACTGGGAGCTACGGTAGAAGATCGTGCAGACGGCCAGGGAGTCACCGTGATTCAGGTGCAGCCGGGCTCTGCGGCAGCACAGGCAGGCCTGCAGCACGGGGATGTAATTACCCAACTGAATCAGACGAATATCCGCTCAGTAGATGGACTTCAGCAGGCGCTCCAACAATTGGAGGACGGCTCCAAGGCTGAACTTTCCTACAGTCGTGAAGGGCATCAAGCTACCGTGATGCTACACCTTTCTGAGCCGCCCAAGAGGATGCAATTGTAAGAGTGCAACAGGCCCTCAGGCCACGATGCCATGCTTCACAGCATACATGATCAGGCCTGCGCTGTTT
>JAMIQN010000317.1:0-22326 GCA_035914595.1 Chitinophagaceae bacterium
CTAAAATTTATCGAAATAGAGCGCCAGCAACACGACCGGCAGATAGATGAATGATCCAAACATGACCAGCTTCGCGCTACGCTTGTCATTCTTGCGGAAAAACTGAGCCGAGGCCGCGAAGTACAGAATGCCACACAGGATAGAAATGTACATGCTCCAGTTGCCACTCATGCCCATCAGGCGCGGCACAAGCAAGAGTGGAATGAGCACGATAGAATAGAACATGCATTGCAGACCTGTGAAGCGTGTCTTCCCTTCGTAGGAAGGCAACATCCGAAAACCTGCACGTGCATAATCTTCAAAGCATACCCAGGCAATGGCCCAGTAGTGTGGAAACTGCCAGAAGAATTGAATCAGGAACAGCACCCATCCGCCCAGCCCCATTTCGCCGGTAGCTGCCACCCAGCCAATCAGCGGAGGCATTGCTCCCGGAAGAGCTCCAATAAAAACAGAAATCGGGTGAATGCGCTTCATGGGCGTGTACGCAAATGCATACAAACCCAGCGACAACATCGAGAGCAGGCCTGCCAGTGGATTGAAAGCCAGCGCAATGATCACGCTACCAGCAAGGCCCGCTGTACAGGCCAGAATCAATGCCTCCATCGGCATCATTCTGCCGGCAGGCAAAGGCCGGTTCTGGGTGCGGTGCATCAGTGCATCCGTTTCCCGTTCTATGATTTGATTGAGCGCATTTGCACCACCGGTAACCAGGATTCCTCCTAAAAAGAGCACCGCCACCGGCATCAACTGAAATGAAATTCCAGGCGCGAGCAGGTAGCCGATCACCGACGAAAACACCACCATGAAACTCAGGTTGGGCTTCAATAGCTGACTATAGTCGCGCATCCGGCCCATAATGAAAGAAGGCACCCGACTGATTGCAGTCTCTGTTTGCAACATGATTCTGACCTACAAATTTTTGGGGAGAAGCGGGGCGAAGTTACTTGAAGGCTCCGGTTGCTGACAGCTATTGTCTGAATCTCTAATATTCCGATCCGACTACAGACAAGTATTTTGAAAAATTCCAACCTGCATTTTCACGAACTAAAAATCTGAGCTTGGAAGACCTGAGGAGTGCCTTTTCTGAAACCATCTCCGTCATTCGTGCGCCGCTCCGATCTTGCAGCACTTACGCAAGGGCTCTGCTTCCCCACTCTACTTTTATTCAATGATCACGCTGCAGGACGTCCGGAAATCTTATGGTGAAAAGACGGTGCTGGATGGCGTCAGTGTGGAAATGCTGCCGGGCAAATCCAACCTGATCATCGGCGCTTCCGGCTCCGGAAAAACGGTTTTGATGAAAGTGACCATCGGCCTGATACCGGTGGATTCAGGCAAGGTGCTTTATGAAGGCCGCGACCTCGCCGGCATGAACGAAGAGGAACTGCGTAGCCTGCGACAGCAAATCGGAATGCTTTTTCAGGGCTCGGCACTGTTCGATTCAAAGACGGTGGAGCAGAACGTCATGTTCCCGCTCGACATGTTCACACGGCAGCGCTATCGCGAAAAAATCCGGCGCGTGAACGAAGTGCTGGACCGCGTCAACCTGAAAGATGCAAACAGGAAATTTCCTTCAGAGCTGAGTGGCGGCATGAAAAAGCGGGTTGCTCTGGCGCGCGCCATCGTCCTCAACCCGAAATATCTTTTTTGCGATGAGCCTAATTCAGGCCTTGACCCCAAAACCTCTCTTGTCATTGACAAGCTGATTGCCGAAAT
Organism: Chitinophagaceae bacterium; assembly: GCA_035914595.1. Classification (GTDB taxonomy): domain Bacteria; phylum Bacteroidota; class Bacteroidia; order Chitinophagales; family Chitinophagaceae; genus UBA1952. The sequence continues at coordinate 1,717 of JAMIQN010000317.1, forward strand.
CACGAAAGAGTACAACATCACAACGGTGGTCAACACCCACGATATGAACACGGTGATGGAAAATGGCGACCACATCATCTACATGCACCAGGGGCATAAGCGCTGGGAAGGCAGCAGCCAGGACATCATTTTCAACAAAGACAAGGAGCTGAACGACTTCATCTTCGCCTCGCAATTCCTGCAAAAAGCAAAGGAGATGACCATGCTGGAGCAGAGCCGGCAATAGCGAAATTGATTATCCCAAAATGCTAAGCCAGTTGCGGATGTCATGCTTCGTCTTTTTCAGTTTTTCCTGAAGGCGCTGCAGCAATTCCTCCATTTTTTCGGGGTCATATTTGAGGTCCTCATCGGTCAGCTCGGGAAATTCTTTTTTCAGTTGCTCACGATACCGGGGCCAGTTTTCCTGAAGTTTTTTCGGGTCGTCCATAACGTGCTTTTGAGCCTAACCAAAAGAAACCGTGCCCCTACCCTCCTTCGAACGGGACTGCCATCTGCTCGTTCTATCCGTTTCATCTTGGCTGGCTGCGTACAGGCCCTCATTTTTGCATCCCTTCTCCCATTCCGGAATTTGATTTCATGAAGAAAAATATAGCCTTGCTCGCGGGCGGGTATTCTGGCGAATACGTCATCTCCATTGGCACTGCCAAAACCATCGAAGCCCACCTCGACCCCGAGCGGTACAACGTCTATAAGATTATTGTCACCCGCGAAGACTGGTGGCATGAGGCCGCCGATGGCAGTCGTGTTTCCGTAGATAAAAACGATTTCACCCTCCTGCTCGCAGGGCAGAAGATCAGCTTTGATGCCGTATTCATCGCTATTCACGGCACCCCCGGTGAGGATGGCCGCATTCAGGGCTACTTAGACATGCTGCAGATTCCTTACACAAGTTGCAATGCCATCGTCAGCGCGCTCACTTTCAACAAGAGCTTTTGCAATAGCGTCGTCAAGGATTTCAACATCGTCCATATCGCCAATTCAGTTCATCTCTATAAAGGCGAGCCTTACAGCATGGGGGCTATTCTCGATGTACTCCGATTGCCGGTTTTTGTCAAGCCCAATGAAAGCGGCTCTTCTTTGGGCGTGAGTAAGGTGAAGAAAATCGAGAACCTGCTTCCGGCCATTGAAAAGGCCTTTCGTGAAGACCAGCAGGTGCTCATCGAAGAGTTTGTGGAAGGCCGCGAACTGACGATTGGCGTCTATCGCGTAGGCGGGAAGCTATACACCCTGCCGGCCACCGAGGTCATCAGCAACAATGAATTTTTTGATTACGAAGCGAAATACACGCCCGGTGCCAGCTCCGAAATCACACCGGCAAAAATCCCGGATACCATTCGTGAACAGCTTGAAACGAAGGCTGCTTACATCTATCGCCACCTCAACTGCCGCGGTGTGGTGCGCATGGATTTCATCCTGCAACAACCCAGCAACAAGCTCTATTTTCTGGAAGTAAACACGATGCCGGGCCAAAGCGAAAACAGCATTGTGCCGCAGCAGGTGCGGGCAGCAGGCCTTAATCTGCGCGACTTTTACGGGGCTTTGCTGGAAGACACGCTGGCAGCAGCAGGCCACTAATTCCACCTATTATTGCAACGCATGTCTCGACCCGGATCAGCAGGGGCTTCGCAACGCGAGCCTGTCACACGAAAGTTTTGGTTTCACCTGCTGCTCGTGCTGGGGCTGTGTGTCGTTTTCTACACCATCTTTTTTTCGTCTTTAGGCAAAATCACGCGGCACGGCGATGATGCGCGGGTACCTGCCCTCACCGGTATGGCCCTGAAAGATGCAATGAAACTGCTCAATGCCGAGGGCTTCGACGTGCAGGTGGACAGCACTTTCTTTCCGGATAAGAAGTCGCTTGTCATTCTGAATCAAATTCCCGACTCGGGTGATATCGTCAAGCAGGGACGGGTCATCTTTCTTACTGTGAATAAGAGCGTTCCGCCACAGACGCCCATGCCCAACCTGCTCAACCTTTCCTTCCGCAGTGCGGCGCTGATTCTGAAAAACAACCGCCTCATCCTGGGCGATACCACCTACCGCCCGGACATTGCCGAAGGCGCCATCCTCGAACAGCTTTTCAACGGGCAGCCCATCCGGCCGGGGCAGATGGTGCCACAGGGCAGCGTTATTGATTTGGTTATCGGCGGTGGGCTGAGCAATGAATTGCAAGTGCCCGACGTTATTGGCCTCAGCTATCCTGAAGCGATGGCCATGCTCAATGGCAGCGGCCTTCAGTTCACACCCATTTTTGATCCCGACATCTCTGACAGCGCTACCGCAAAGGTGTACAAGCAAACACCCAACGCCATCTCTGATTTGGGCACGCCGAGCATCATCAGGCAGGGCGATTTCGTGGATATCTACATCGCTCAGTCGCCATCGGATAGCGTGATGGATGCGAACCGCAATGGTTGGAAACAGAAACTCTACAATACGCCTCCGGAATCGGACACCGCAACCAATGCCCCTTATTAGTCGCCTGACCATACCTCAGCTTCTGCTGCTTGGCTGCCTGCTGCTGCTGCCACGTGCGGGCCGCTGCCAGGGAGAAAATGTGGCACCACTTGGTTGGAATCCGGCCCTTCAGCGACACTCCACCACAACATCACCAGCGGCGCTTTCAAAGCAGACAGCCGGCAGCCTGAGCCTTCCGTTTTTTGAGGATTTCAGCGATCCGGGGCCTTATCCCAACAGCCTGTACTGGACGGATAGCATGGTGTATGTGAACAACACGATGTGTGTGCAACCCATTTCTCGCGGAGTAGCCACTTTTGATGCGCTGAATGCGCAGGGACGCCCTTACGACACGGTGAATCGTTACGTCAATCGCTACGCCGACAGCCTCAGCTCTCAGCCGTTTGACCTGAGCAGCACCCTGCCCGGCGATAGCGTGTATCTGTCCTTTTTTTATCAGCCGCAGGGCAATGGTTTTTCTCCGGAATCGCAGGATTCGCTGATGCTTTTTTTCCTGGCGAAGTATGGCCGCTGGACGCAGGTATGGTCCACGCCCGGAGCCGACCTGCAGCCTTTCCAGCAGGTGATGATTCCAGTGACGGACACGAATTATCTGCACAATGGGTTCCGATTTCGCTTCGTGAATAAGGCCAGCATCAACAGCAATGACGATGTCTGGAACCTCGACTATATCCGCCTCAGCGCCGGCCGCAGCCTCTTCGACACTGCCGTCCGTGACCTGGCTTTCACCACACCCGCTACAAACCTGCTTAAGGATTATTCTTCGATGCCTTACCGGCAGTTTCTGCCCAATGCTGCGGCTGAGTTAGCGGATTCCATGCAGGCCATCTTTTGGAATCATTACGCGACGCCCGCCACCGTGAATTACGGCTACACCGCCCGCGAAACCACGACCGGCACGAATCTCAGCAGTGGCAGCAGCAGCGCCAACGTAGGCCCGTTCACCACGCAGACTTGCATTTTCCCGACTTACACCACAACGGTTACACCTTCAGATAGCCGCGCACGGGTCGTGTATCGGAATACCTACTTTCTGCAGTCAGGGAACCCGAATGAACCCAAGGCCAACGACACACTGGTGCAGGAGCAGGTCTTCGATAATTATCTGGCTTATGATGACGGCTCCGCCGAAAAGAGTTACTTCCTGAATCTCGCCTCGCAACTGCCCGGCAAGACAGCCATCGAATTCCGCCTCAATCAGCCGGACACGCTGCGCGGCATGGCCATCATGTTTGGGCAGCAGGTGCCTACAGCCGCTCAAAAATTCTTTTCCATCGTTGTCTATTCCAAGCTGGGGGGCATCGCCGGGGCCGCGACAGATGAAGTCCTCTACACGCAGGAATTCGTGTTGCCTGTATTCACAGACACTATCGGTCAGTTCAGCATCTATCGCTTTGATACGGCTCTGGCGCTGCCGGCCGGCGTCTTCTACCTCGGCACTATGCAACCCGCCGCTTCCGGCTCAGACAGCCTCTATATCGGACTGGATGTCAACCGCGTGGGCGGCAATCACCTTTACTACAATGTGCTCAGCCGTTGGGAGTCTTCCAATGTGAGTGGCGCCCTGCTGATCCGGCCGCTACTGGGCGGGCCAGTGGTGGGCACTTCGGTGCAGGATGCACGAGGCGTTCCGGCAGAAATTGTCTGCTATCCGAACCCCTGCCGCGAGCGCCTGATGGTGCGCAGCAATGCCCGTCAACCCATGAGCTACTGCATTGCAGATCTTCAGGGCCGAAAGCTGCTGGAAGGAAGCTATACGGGCGAAGGCATTGACATGAGTAAACTATCGCCGGGCCTGTATTTCGTGCGCCTACGGGTCGGCAACCTCTGGAGCAAGCCTCAAAAAATCATCAAGCAATAAAGCCATGCAAGAAATCAGTGTTCAGGAACTTAAGCGCCGCATGGATGCGGGCGAAAAGTTGCACATCCTCGATGTCCGCGAGCCGGAGGAATATGCCGAGTTCAACATCGGCGCCAAGCTGCTGCCGCTGGGCCAGGTGATGGCCCTGCAGGTGGATGACATTGAAGACTGGAAAAATGAGGAGGTGATTGTGCATTGCCGCTCGGGCAAGCGCAGTATGCAAGCCTGCATGATGCTGGAAACCATGGGCTTTAGCCAGGTGAAAAACCTGACGGGCGGCATGATGGCCTGGCAGGAAATGGCTCACTGATTTTCGAAAATCATCTTGCAGGAAAGCAGAGCAGGTACCGGGGAAGACAACGGTGCGGGCTGGCTATGGCTTTATGGCTTTGACGGTCGCCGCTCCCGCCCAATAGCATTCCGGACGCTGAAACCTTAGCCCCGATGGTAGCGGAAAGCCCGCAGCGCAGCGAGGACTTGAAGCGGACAGCGGGACTGTCGTTGAAGAGCGGTGTGTTGCCCGGCTCCAAAGCCTGTTCCCTTAACTTCGCGCCCGTTATTTCGCAACCTAAAATCTCTTTTTCGTACTTAAAAAATGAACCTTCACGAATACCAGGCTAAGGAATTGCTGCAGCGTTATGAGGTGCCCACACAGGTGGGCATTGCCGCATCCAGTGTGGATGAAGCGCTGAAAGCTTACGATGAAATTGCCACCAGCAAAGGCAACAAGTTTGCTGTGATCAAGGCGCAAATTCACGCGGGTGGCCGCGGCAAGGGCACCATGCGCGAGGTGCCGGCGCAGCACGGTGTGCAAGTGGTGAAAAGTGCCGATCAGGTGCGTGAAGTGGCCGGCAATATCCTGGGCAATACGCTGGTAACCGTGCAGACGGGACAGGCCGGAAAGAAGGTGAACAAGATTCTGGTGGCTCAGGACATGTACTACGACGGCCCCAGCGAGCGTAAGGAATTTTATCTCTCCATCCTGATGGACCGCGCGCGCAAGCAGAACGTGATCATGTACTCTACCGAAGGCGGGATGGACATTGAAGAGGTAGCGCACAAGACGCCTGAAAAAATCTTCAAAGAGTGGGTGCATCCGAACATGCCGCTGCAGCCGTTTCAGGCGCGCGAAATCGCTTTCAACCTGGGCCTGAGCGGCGATGCCTTCAAGAACATGGTGAAGTTTGTGACCAAGCTCTACAATGCCTATGTGGGCCTCGATTGCTCGATGCTGGAAATCAATCCGCTCTTCAAGAGCAGCGATGATAAAATCATTGCTGTGGACTGCAAGATGAACGTGGACGACAACGCCCTGTATCGCCACAAGGACGTAGAAGCCATGCGCGACAAGACCGAAGAAGACCCCACCGAAGTAGAAGCCGGTGAATACAATCTGAATTATGTGAAGCTGGAAGGAAACGTGGGCTGCATGGTGAATGGTGCCGGCCTGGCCATGGCTACGATGGACATGATCAAGCTGGCCGGCGGCGAGCCTGCCAACTTCCTGGACGTAGGCGGCACTGCCAGCGCAACTACTGTTGAGGCGGGCTTCCGCATCATCATGAAGGACCCGAACGTGAAGGCTATTCTCATCAATATTTTCGGTGGCATCGTGCGCTGCGACCGTGTGGCTGCCGGCGTGATTGAAGCCTACAAGGCGCTTGGCAATATTGAGATTCCCATCATCGTGCGGCTGCAGGGCACCAATGCGGAAGTAGCCAAAGAATTGATTGACGGCAGCGGCCTCAAGGTAAAGAGTGCGGTATTGCTGAGCGAAGCTGCTGCCGCCGTGCAGCAGGCCATTAACGCCAACTAAGCTCCTTCAACCGGCATTGCCGGTTTCAATAGAGAGAGGCCGTCCGGATGGGTGGCCTCTCTGTTTTTGATAAGAATAAAGATGGCTTAGCACATGCCTCGCAGCGCCGGAATCACGTCATCATAGCGGTCTTCCAGCGGGGGAAGCATCTTGTCGTCCTGGCGGATGACGAACTCGCCTTTCAGGTTGCGTCCGATCCAATCCGAGAGGCGTTGCAAGAGCACATCGTGGCTATGCGGAGGGCGCTCTTCACTATCTATGACCTGCATGAGGCGGCTGCCGGCCATGTTCCAGATGTCATCCATTCCCGCAGGAAGAATCACACCTGCATGACGACCTTCTCCATACTCCGCTGTGAAGATGAAATAGGTGCCTTGCGCGTGCGCAAGTTGATAGACGGTTGACCAACGGAAGAGTTCGTTCATCTGATCGTATTGCGATATCATTCGTTGCAGTTGCGTACCCGACAAACCTAACTAACAAGAACCACGCCTCCGGCGACAAGGCGCATAAAATTCAGTGATTTACAAGCCAATAGGTTAAATGACCACTCAATCAGGCAAAAAGATTGGCTTGATTCACGAACGATTTAGAACACAGCTCCCGCCTTGTAAACCCTAACTTGTGAGTAGCGGGACATGAATTTCTTTGTTGCAGTACCGCATTCATGGCGGTAGCATAGAAGCTGATTTGAACCGTCTTTCATTTCAAATAAAATTCCGTGCGCTGAATTATGAAAAATTCCTCAGAACGCTACACTCAATACAAAAATATTGCTCAAAAAGCGGCCGACCTGAACTACGCTGCGGCCATGTTGGAATGGGACCAGGAAACCTATATGCCTGTTCGCGGAGCGGAAGCCCGTGCCCGTCAGCTTGCCACTCTTGCCACGCAGGCGCATGCTTTGCTGACCGGCGAGGAATACCGAAGCGTGCTACACGAGCTGGCAGGCAGCGCTGACCTCAGCTCAGAAGAATCAGCAAATGTGCGGCTGAGCCTCGAAGATTTTGAAAAGGCGGCACGGCTGCCCGAAGCCTTTGTTGAGGAGTTGACACAGTGCAGCAGCAAGGCTTTCCAGGCCTGGATTGAAGCGCGCACCGCAAACGACTTTCAGCATTTCAGCGCAGCCCTGCAGCAGGTGATTGACCTGAAGAAAAAGCAGGCAGACCTCTACGGCTATGAGGGACATGCTTATGATGCCCTACTTGACGATTATGAAAAAGGTGCGTCTGTGGCTATGCTGGACCCTCTTTTTGCCACCGTGAAAAAAGAACTGCCACCCATTTTGAAAGTCATTGCCGAAAGGCCCCCAGTGGACCGAAGCTGCCTGCATCTCCACTTCGACCGCGACCGGCAATGGGCATTCTCCTTAGACGTACTGCGCGCAATGGGCTTCGATTTCAAGGCAGGCCGGCAGGACTATTCGGAGCATCCCTTCACCACTTCCTTTGCCCCCACAGACGTGCGCATCACCACGAGGGTTTCGGAAAATGACCTGGCTTCCCTACTCTGGAGTTCTATTCACGAAGGAGGCCATGCACTGTATGAGCAAGGCCTTCCGGGAAGCAAATATGGGCTGCCGTTGGGCGCCGCTGCGTCGCTTTCCATTCATGAAAGCCAGAGCAGGCTTTGGGAAAACTGTGTGGGACGCGGTCTGCCTTTTTGGAAGCATTTCTACCCGCTCCTGCAACAACGCTTTCCAGAGCAATTGGGCCGTACCAGCCTGGATGATTTTTATCGCGCCATGAACGCCGTCCAGCCTTCGCTAATTCGAACAGAGGCTGATGAACTGAGCTATCATTTTCATGTGCTGATTCGGTATGAGCTGGAGAAAGGGCTGATGGATGGCAGCATCCCGACGAGTGCTTTGAAAGATGCCTGGAACGACCGCTACGAGCATTACCTCGGCCTGCGCCCCGGCGACGACCGGCAGGGCATCCTTCAGGATGTACACTGGTGCCACGGCTCTCTGGGCTATTTCCCTACCTATTCTTTGGGTTCCTTCTATGCAGCTCAGTTCTGGCATCAGGCGCTGCAGGATTTGAAGGAATTGAATCAGGAAATAGCGGATGGTCAGTTGCAGCCCCTGCATCGCTGGCTGCTGGAAAAGGTGCATCGGCATGGCCGGCGCTACCGCTCCGAAGAACTATGTAAACAGATCACCGGGCGTGGTCTGGACTTTAACGATTTCCTGCTATACGCACGACAGAAATATGGCGTCATCTATGATATCGCCTTTAGCTGATTCTGTCGGAAATTATAGGTGCAAGGGGAGGCCTGTAGAAACGAAGTTGTCATTCCTAAAACGCTGCTCATGTCCACGGCACTGGTGCGATACGTAGAGCCGCTCGACCGCGAAGAGCGCGCCTTCCTGCTGCGGCGGGAAGCCCGCGAGCGGCGCCAGTTATATCGCGTATTGCGCGTCCTGATGCCGATCTGTTTTGCACTGCCGTTTGGCTTTGCCTGGGGGGCTGCATTGGCCGGCGTCAAGGATCCGTTTTCTTATGCGTCCTATTTCACCAGTGCTGCTGTACTCCTGCTCCTCACGTTTGGCGGTGCGCTGGTAGCCTATCGCAGCAGCCTCTACCTCGTCCATCTGGACCTGCGCCACAACACTAAAACCATTGAGCAGGTAACCATCACCAGCAAGCGATTCATGCCGCATACGAATACCTGCTATTTCTACCTCAACTCCAAAGTGCGGCTCAGTGTGGAGGTCAGTGTGCAATACTTCGAAATGCTGGAGGCCGGCGATGAATTGAACATCGAATACGCCACGCACAGCAAGGCCTACTTCGGCTATTTCTGAAAAAAATCGGGTGCCCCGGAAAGAAGGAGCACCCGAAAATTCTGCACTGCAGTTTTTGCTTGCGCGAAGGCTTACAGCAACTCCAGGATCAAAGCGCTGGCGCCACCGCCACCATTGCAGATGCCGGCACCGCCAATCTTGCCGCCTTTTTGTTTCAGCACATTGATCAGTGTGACGAGGATGCGCGCACCACTGGCCCCCAGAGGATGGCCCAGCGCCACAGCACCACCATTCACATTCACGCGGGCAGGGTCCAGCTTCAGGCGTCGGGTGTTCTCAATGCCCACCACAGAAAAGGCTTCATTCAGCTCTACATATTCGATGTCTTCCATCTTGAGTCCGGCCTTTGCGGCTGCCTTGGGAAGAGCCAGTGCCGGAGCAGTAGTAAACCATTCGGGAGCCTGCTCGGCATCCGCAAAACTGCGAATCCGGGCAATGGGCTTGAGGCCGAGTTCCTTCGCCTTGTCGGCACTCATCAGCACCAGCGCGGCAGCTCCATCATTCATGGTGGAGGCATTGGCGGCAGTTACGGTTCCGGTCTTAATGAAAGCCGGACGCAGGCTGGAGATTTTATCAAAATTGACGCGCCAGGGTTCTTCGTCTTTATCCACGACCAGCGGATTGCCGCTGCGTTGCGGCACCTCCACAGGTACCACTTCGTCCTTGAAGCGGCCTTCATTCCAGGCCTCCTGGCTTCGGCGATAGCTCTCTTTGGCGAAGCCATCCTGATCCTCGCGGGTGATGCCACACTCGGTAGCGCAAAGCTCCGCAGCATTGCCCATCGCGTAGTTGTTATACACGTCCGTGAGGCCATCATGGGCCAGACCGTCCACCATCTTGGCATCTCCGTACTTGCTGCCCCAACGCTGGTTGGCATTGTAAAAAGGCACGTTGGTCATGCTCTCCATACCTCCCGCAACGATGATCTCGGCATCGCCCAGCGCAATGGACTGAGCAGCCAGACTTACCGACTTCATACCCGACGCACAGACTTTGTTGATGGTTGTGCAAATCACCTTATCCGGCAGGCCCGCAAACTTGGCTGCCTGACGAGCGGGCGCCTGGCCTAAGTTGGCTTGCAACACGCAGCCCATCAGCACCTCATCCACATCTTCCGGTTTGATGCCGGCACGCTCTACTGCAGCTTTAATGGCAACGGCGCCCAGGCGGGGGGCCGACACATCTTTGAGTACACCACCCCAGCTTCCCATCGGGGTGCGCACTGCAGAAATAATGACTACTTCTTTCATCTTTTCCCTTTCTAAATTTTGTTTTTTGAGTGAAAAAGTTAACGCCCTAAAGGTAGCCAACGGGAAGGCTGAACCGGCCAGGGCAATCGCGGTTTAACGGGCTGAAAAGGGGTACCAATCATAACATTTGTATGCAACAGCCCTTGTCCATTTTCAGAGCGCTTCCTGTCTTGGTTTTAAAAAGAAGAAATTCGGGCTTTGGTAAAATCCTGCCGGCATCTGCGAGGAGATTCACCCCTCCCAATCAGGCCCTGTACTTTTGCCATCGGGCGATTTTGCCAACCGTGCATATGATTTTGAAGAAGAGATTTCGCTGGCTGTTGTTGCTGGGCCTGTTGCTGACAGGCGCCCTGCCTGCCTCCGCCGATCAGTCCAATACCCCTCGCGATTTGCCCATCCCCTTTGGCCTTACCTGGATGGACAGCATCGCGCAGCGCACCTATCAGGAAATCGAATTCCCAGCCGGAGATGTGCTCAGCCCGGAAGTGTTTGCCCTCGCATGGCGCGGTTATATGAATTTGCAGGCTGCCGGGCTACTCCGCACTGACAAGCAGGTGATGAGCGTGATTGACTTTAGCCGCTCTTCCTGTCAGGATCGGCTGTGGGTAATAGACCTGAAGGCGCACAAAGTGATTTATCACACATACGTGGCGCATGGGCAGGGCTCCGGCATGGACATGGCCACTTCGTTTTCCAATCGGGAAGGCAGCCATGCTTCCTCGCTCGGCTTTTACGTTACCGGAGATACGTATGTTGGCCAGCATGGAAATTCATTGCGCCTACTGGGCATGGACAAGGGCTTCAACGATGCCGCGCTGGACCGGGGCATTGTGGTACATGCCGCCGGATATGTGAGCGATGCCTTCATTGCGAACGAAGGAAGACTGGGACGCTCTTGGGGCTGTCCGGCACTCAATCCGGAAATAGCGCAATCCATCATCCGCGCCATTCAGGACGGCACCTGTCTTTTCATTTATTATCCGCAGGCCGATTATCTGAAATCGAGTGGCTGGCTCAACCGCCATGTGGAAAGCCTGCCTGCCCTGTCACCGGTTTTGCACCAGCAGCCATGCTTTCAAGTAGCGAGCCTGAGGAATGAGGATGCACCCAAAATGGCATCGCTGCGTGTGGCGAAGCATTCAATTGTCTTTTAAGCGCGAGAAGTCCGCGACCGCCTTCACCTGACTTAGGAAAGTCGCTCCTGTGCCCGCATCCAGCGTTCGGGAATTTCATCTCTGGAAGCGGTGAGGTAATCGTTGTAGGTGCAAGGCATAAACGAGCCATCCGGCATGCCCATCCACCAGCGGCCACTACGCCGGCTACGCTTAAACTGCGTGTTGTTGGAAGTAAAATGAACGTTGAACTCCGTGAATTCTTCCGCATTATCGAGGGTGGCTTCGCGGCTACGAAGCACCAACCCTTCCACGAAATACCAGATCATTTGGGCGATGAGTTTGGCGCTCATCTGATGCACATCGGCCTTGGGGTCGTAGCCATAAATGCCGAAGGAGCTGAGGCGTGTAGCCATGCCGGCATACCGGGTAAGTGCGCAGGCTTCATCGCCTGAAAGGCCGTTGGGCGAACCGTGGATATTGGCCGGCGCATCCGAATAACGAACTGCACTCATGTCGAACGAGAAGAGGTCTGCATCGCGCAGGGCCGGTTCGGCCTCTTCAATGTTTTCACGCAGGCGCCCCGAGCGGATGAAATCGAAGCGAAGTTTATCCAGCGTTTCCAACATGCGCGGATGCACGAAGTAGCTCTGAAAGCCAAGCTGCGTGTAGTGACGCACGAAATTGGGCTGACCGGTGAGCATCTCCATCAAAAAGGAGCGATCGCTGAGCTGTTCCGTTTCATCGAGGTCTATCCAGGCATCCGCGACAACAGCATCTATGAGTTTCTGGTGTGTGCGAAACGCTTCATACTGCTGCATGGTGAGGTCGTGCGAGCCACCGAGAATGATGACAATCTTGCCGGCTGCTTCCAGTTCGGTGAGAATGGTACGGAGGGCTGCGCGGGTATCTTCTACCGTCGCGCCCTGCATGATATTTCCCAGGTCTTTGATGCGCACTTCAGGATGCCATTCATAGAGCTGATATAATTCTTTGCGAATCGCATCCGGCGCATGGCTGAAGTCGGCATGGTCAAAGATGCCACGCTGCTCACCACAGCCTATAATGACGACCTCGACTTCATCCACGTCAAAATTTCCATCGGTTGCGGCCTGAATTCTGCTCCCCCACTGCAAGGGGTCGTACTGGATATGAGCGTGTGTTTCGGCGAAATGGCGCAGTGCGAAAAAGCCTTGTAGGTCGTGCATGGATGGCTATGAAAAATGAGCGCAGGAAGGTGCGTGAAGGAAGGGATGAAGCGCCTTTGAACCGAGTGCATTCAGGGCGGAAGCATCGGCCGCAATTTCAATAAAAATGCCGCGCATCCGCATGGCTATTGAAGGATTTGTCACGCTTCTTTTCAACTTAAAATGAATCAGAAAAAGCTGCCACAACACAGAGGTGAGAGGCAGATTTCATAAAACAAAAAACCTTCCGGCATCATAACGAGCGGAAGGCTTGAAAGTGGGTGCTGCAGGATTCGAACCAGCGACCTTTACCATGTCAAGGTAACACTCTAACCAACTGAGCTAAGCACCCCTGAAGACGGCGGCAAATGTAGGGGCCTGAGGTCAATATCCGACCGTAGAAAATGGTGCTTTTCGTGCCTTCAGCGAAGCCGCCCGGAACAGTTTTGAAGCCTGTTAAATAAAGCTGCTCGCTCCTATTTACCCCCGCTGCCCTCTGAGCCTGATTACTTTTGCCGCCATTGTACCTATGAAGAAGCTGTTCCGATCGCACCGATTCATTTCCACGCTGCTGCTGGCCCTGCTTGCCTTGATGATTGCCCAGCCCGTCCATGCAGAAAAGCATAAGAAGAAAAAGGAACCCACGCCCAAGCCAAAGACGATTTATGAGATAGACACACTCATCAACCCCATTCCGCGGCAGCGGCAGCTTTGGCATGACTACTTCCACAAAGCCCTGCGCGCTGCGGATGCTTCAGACGGAAAGGTGGATGGCTTCATCTGGTATGGGGACGACTCAATGGCTTCCCATGCCATCACGCAGGCCATGCTGCACAAGGCGGCCCACTTAGACACCATGATTGAGAACCTTCCGTTCACCGATAAGCAATCCGAGAATCAGGAAAAGATTCGGTACCTGCGGGCCGTCACCGACATGGTGAATACCTACAACCATGATGTGAAGGCCGACCCGTTTTTCTACCGGAAGGTGGTCCTCAATATGCAGGACCTCATCATTGCGCGGCATCAGGGAAAGCTGGATTCCTTCGTGCACCAACACCCCAATGAATACACCCTGGCCAACGCTTCGCTGCTGGACGGCCACCCCGATTTGCGTGCCCTGCTCTACAAAACAGTAGGCATGGAGCAGCCGCTTAAAATGATCAAGCGCCTGCATGAATTTGCGCGGGAACCTTTTGCCTGCGACATTATTGCGGCGGCAGCTCGCAAGGCCCCCAACGAGATTTACAATTACGCTTCCAGCACCAACCCTACGCTCAACGGTGCCATCCGTCGGTGCAACGACCCGCTGGTGCAGGCTATTGTTCGCGTCACCGATGAAAGCAAAAGCCCTCTGCGTGCCATGTCTTTCATTTCAGACATCTACAACAAGCGGCTGAGCATTGCCGACGTGGACAAAATCACCTCTGACGACATTTCTCTTTTCAAAAACCTGGTTCGCCTGAAAATGCAGGGCGACACGCTGGGCGGTGCCACACTCACGGATGAACTCTCCTACCGCGCAAACAGCATTTTCGTTGCCAAGATCAATGAGCTGCACGAATCGCCGGATCCTGTGCGCTTCAAAATTCTGGAAGGTCTTTCGCCGGAAGAACTCTACTTCATCATCGTGTATGGCCAGGACAGGATTTATACTTCTTCATTCATTGGCGCTTTCCGGCGCATGATGGAGCGCCTGAAGCCACGTACCGGTGGAGACCTGCTGAAGCAGGTGCGCTATGAGCATTTCCGAACCTTCATCCGGATGTGCGCCGGCTACAATACACTCAGCGATTTCCTTGCTACGATGAGCCCGGAAGCAAAGACGCAGGTGATGAAAGAATTTATCAGCGGCCTGGAAAACGGGAAGCGGGATGAACTGGAAGATGCCGTGGACGTGGCCGATGCCTTTGGCTCCATCAAGGATTCAACTCTGGCCAACTTCCTGCATCAGGAAATCATCAACAACTACAAGCGCGTGAGTGACGCACGGAACGTGAAAGGAACTATCGTGTATGGACTGCTGGCCACACTGGCTCAGGGCGCCAACAATGATGCCTTATCGCAATACCTGCATCTGCCTCCCATTGGCAATGTGCCTTATTCCAGCATGGTCAACGACAGTGGCATCGTCTATGAACAGTTCTTTTTTTATGGTGATGAAGACGGACGAAATTCTTACGCTTCTTTCCTGAACAATTTCTCTGATACCAAGAAATGGAGCCGGCCTGAACAAGATTCTTCCAAGCAGTGGGTGACCATCAAATCCATCAGTGGCAAGCCCATCGTCATCTTCGCCAACCTGCCCCTCGATTATGAAAGCGGCAAAGACGATGAAGCGCAAAAAGCTCTGGCAGCCATGCTGGCAGCGAAAGACATCCATCCCGTCTTCCTCGTGCACCGCGGCCACAGCTATCACCTCAGCTCCACGATTGACTACATGACCAAGAGCAACCGCATCATCATGCTGGGCTCTTGTGGCGGCTATCACAACCTCGGCGCCGTTCTCGACCATTCGCCTGATGCGCACCTGATTTCTACCAAACAAACCGGCACCATGCTGGTCAATGATGCCATCATCCGCGCTATCAACGACCACCTGCTGGCCGGCGATGATATTGACTGGGTGAAAATCTGGACAGAAATCGGCGTGTCGCTAAAGGGTAAGGAAAAAGACTTCAACGAATATGTGCCTCCCTATCGCAACCTGGGCGCCATCTTCATCAAAGCCTACCGTCGCCTGCTCAACGAACAGGACCTCGCCAACGATTAGTGCGACCTACTCGAGGTAGAAATACCGGTATTCCCAGCGCTTTAGCTCCCGCGCAAAAAAGCGTTCACTCACGAGGCGGCCCCGTTCATCATAGCTGCGCTCTTCGCGGTCTGCATACAGCACTTTACCATGCCGGCGCAGTGGTGAATGATCCCGCTGTTGGGTGTACACTACCCATCTGCCGGAGGAGTCGTATTGATAGCGCTCGCGCTCAAATCGCTTGCCCCGCGGCCCGATTTCCCATCGTTCCGTCAGGCGGCCTGCCGAGTCATGACGCTCCAGATAAGTGATGCTGTCTTTTAAGACGCCGCCTTCATAGCTGAGCCTCGTTACCGAATCGCCATCATAGCTGTAATCCACTTCATCATAATGGTGCGGATACGCAATCAGGCCTTGTGGCGGGAATTGGTTGTGCTCTTCCGAAACCCGCCCATCCGCATCGTATTCATATTCGCTTTTCAGCGTAGGCGTGCGGTCAATGCCGGCGGTGCAGAAAAGGCTTGCAGGCCGCCCGTCTTTGTAGGTCCAGGTTTCCTCAAAAGCCAACTGATGGATGTGCTTGCTGGGCTTCGCGAAAGGAGAATGATGCCCTGCCGCCTTATAGCCGGTCTTCCGTAAGACCACACCATCCTTCACCTCATACTCATTCTTGCCCAGGCAATAGCCGCCATGCGCCAAAAATTCGCTTCGGACATAACCATCGTCAGCCACCATCAGCACGCCTACCGTATCTGCAAGAGGTACTTCGCCGCCGGGCTTCCAGGGAAAATCGTAGCGCACCTTAATCACAATGCAGGCACCATCGGTTCGCGGCAAAGGCAGCTCCGGCTTCAGGCTCTGTGCCTGAACCGACAGGGGCGCAGCACACAACAGCAGCATGACTTTGCGGGGCAGCGGCATCTGATGAAAATAAGCACTCACTCCTTTTTTATTTGAAAGCGGCAGCCACTCCTCCGCCTTTTCCTGCATGACTAAAATCATCTTCAGCCTGCTGCAGGGCTTCGTTTCCACTATCGAAATAAACACCCTGCAAGCCGCGCCGGTACCGCATTTGCGGCAATACCACTGCCCTGCTCTTGCCTCGCTTTTTCAATTCTGATATTCGTTCGCTTTCGCGTCATTCGCCCATGCCCATGCAGCAACTTGCCTAATTTCGGCCCGCGAAAAACAAGGCTTCCATGATTGATATTAAGGTGCCGGCGGTAGGTGAATCCATCTCCGAGGTCACGTTGGTAAAATGGCTGAAACCCGATGGCGCTTATGCCAAGCGCGATGAAATTCTCTGCGAACTGGAAAGCGAAAAAGCCACCTTCGAGCTGAACGCAGAACAGGCCGGCATCCTCCACATCGTAGCTCAGGAAGGCGCCACCCTCGCCATCGGCGACGTCGCCTGCCGCATTGACGAAAAAGCCGCCAAGCCCGCCGAAGAAGCCAAACCCAAAAAGGAAGCCGCGGCACCCGCAGCGAAAGCCGAAAAAACACCGGCTCCGGCACCCGAGCCGCCCGCTCCCAAGCCCGAAAAGACCGACAAGAAAGTAACGCCCCTGGCTCAGGCCATCATTGCAGATAAACACGTCAATCCCGCCGATATCAAAGGCTCCGGCAGTGGCGGCCGCATCCTGCGCAACGATGTACTCGAAGCCCTCGCCCACCCGCCCGGAGCGCGACAAGCCGCCGACGGCAGCCCCTCCCGTCAGGACCGCCCGGAGAAAATGAGCAACCTGCGCAAGACCGTCTCGCGCCGCCTCGTAGAAGCCAAAAACACCACGGCCATGCTCACCACCTTCAACGAGGTGGACATGTCCCGCATCATGGCTATCCGAGCCCAGCACAAGGAAGCTTTTAAAAAGCAACATGGTGTCGGCCTTGGCTTCATGTCCTTTTTCACCCGCGCCTGCTGCATCGCCCTCAGCGAGTGGCCTGCCGTCAACGCGCGCATTGATGGCGACAGCATCGTCTATCACGACTATGCCGATATCTCCATCGCCGTGTCGGCGCCCAAAGGCCTCGTCGTGCCCGTCATCCGCAATGCCGAAAGCCTCAGCATGGCCGGCATCGAACAGGCCGTGCTGGAGCTGGCAACCAAAGCCCGCGACAACAAACTCAGCATTGACGAAATGACCGGTGGCACCTTCACCATTACCAATGGCGGCGTCTTCGGCTCCCTGATGAGCACCCCCATCATCAACCTGCCCCAAAGCGCCATCCTCGGCATGCACAAAATCCAGGAGCGCCCCATGGTCATTGATGGCCGCATCGAAATCCGCCCCATGATGTACGTCGCACTCAGCTACGACCACCGCATCATTGATGGCCGCGAAAGCGTCAGCTTCCTGGTGCGCGTCAAAGAACTGCTCGAAGCACCGGAACAACTGCTGGCAGGCCGTCCGCCCGTCAACATGCTACTCGGCCTCTAAGCTTCATCGGGCCGTATTCGGATTTTTATTGAGTCAGCTTTTACAGCGCTCCCCATCATCCGTTGCGTCGCACACAGAGGGGCCTTTCAGTCTGTTCGGCTTTTCTTATGGCATGTAAGGCGCCCTGCCCTTCCCTTTCGTAGGTTGCTCCACCGACCGGCTTTTTCTACATCAGCTCCATTGCCCGTGCACGTCCTGCAACACCACCTCGAAGCCATCCTCAGCAGCTACACGGGCAGCCTGCCGCTCCATCATTTTCTCAAAAACTATTTCCGGCAGCATCCCCGCCTTGGCAGCCGCGACCGCCGCGGCCTGAGCGATGCCGCCTATGCCTGGTATCGCTGCGGCAAAGCCTTCCAACACGATGCCCACCCCGATGCACTGAAACGCCTCGCAGCCCTTCAGTTCTGTGGCCTGCACCCCAAGGCCTTTCAGCAACTCTTCCCCACCGACTGGCCAGCCAACAACGCCACGCTCCCCCCCGATTTTCAGCCGAAGCCGGAACAAATTTTTACCTACCCCATCGCATTTTCTGCAGGAATCACCGCCGATGAATGGCGCCATGCTTTACTCCGGCAGCCTCGCCTTTTCCTGCGCATTCGTAGCCCTCAAGAAGAAGTAGAAGCACGCCTGCAGGCTGCTGCCATTCCCTACGAATGGATTGCCGAGCAATGCCTGGCCCTGCCCAACACCACCCGCGTGGACGACCTGTTGCCACCCGACGCTTTTGTCGTGCAGGACGCCTCCTCGCAGGCCTGTGGTGCTTTTCTGCAGGGCGCTGCCGCTGCGCAATGGTGGGACTGCTGTTCGGGCGCCGGTGGCAAATCGCTGATGCTGGCAGAGCAATCGCCCGGCATTCGCCTCCTCTGCACCGACCTGCGCCCGGCCATTCTTCAAAACCTAAAAGAGCGGTTCCGGCGCTACCAATTGCCCCAGCCCGAATGTCGCGTGCTGGATGCTTCCAACGCAGCCGCCATTGAGGCTGTACTCGGCACCCGTCGGTTTGATGGCATCATCTGCGATGTGCCTTGCAGCGGCTCCGGCACCTGGGCCCGCACCCCCGAAAACTGTTACTTCTTTCAACCTGAAAGCCTCACTGATTTCGCGAAGCGCCAGCAGGCTATTCTGCACAATGCAGCAGGTCGCCTGGCACCAGAGGGGCGGTTGGTGTACATCACCTGCTCGGTGTTTCGGGCCGAGAATGAAGCCGTCGTTGAGGCGGTGGCAGAAGACGCCGGCCTGCATATCGAATCCATGCAGCTCATCAACGGGCTGGCCATTGCCGCCGATTCCCTTTTTGTAGCCGTACTCCGCAGGAATTGACCCGGAGGAGTCGTTGCAGATGTAATCATTCTAAAGCCCTGCTGCCTTTCTGCTATTTTTGCCGCCAACCTTAAAACGCAAGAAATCGAATGGCCACCGTAGATCTGGTAATGCCGAAAATGGGCGAGAGCATTATGGAAGCAACTGTGCTTAAATGGCACAAGAAAGTGGGCGACCCCGTAAAAATGGACGAAACCCTGCTGGACATTGCTACCGACAAGGTGGACAGCGAAGTGCCCTCTACAGCCTCTGGTACCATTGCGGAAATCCTTTGCAAGGAGAACGATGTAATACCCGTAGGTGCAGTCATTGCCCGCATTGAAACGGGAGGAGGCAGCGCTCCGGCCACACCGCCTCCGGCTCCTGCGGCAGCCCCTGCTCCTGCTCCTCAGCCGGCTCCCGGCCCTGCTCCGGTAGCCGCTCCTGCAGCACCAGCTACCAACAACACCCCTTCCGGCGGCAGCCGTTTTTATTCACCCCTCGTCCTCAACATCGCAGCGACAGAAGGTATCAGCATGGCCGAGTTGGAACAGATTCCCGGCACCGGCGCTGAAGGCCGTGTCAGCAAGAAAGACATCCTGCAATTTGTAGCCAACCGAGGCGCAGCACCCGCGGCTCCTGCTCCCCCCACAGCTCCGACTCCCGCACCGGCAACCCAGCCCGCAGCGCCCGCGCCACAGACAAGCGCGGCACCTGCTCAGCCCGTCAGCGGCAATGTGGAAATCATTGAAATGGACCGTATGCGCAAGCTGATTGCCGACCACATGGTGCGCAGCAAGGCTACCTCGCCGCACGTCACTTCCTTCACCGAATGCGACGTGACCAACCTGGTGAAGTGGCGGGAAAAGAATAAGGGTGCTTTTGAAAAGAAATATGGTGAGAAGATCACCTACACGCCCATCTTCATCGAGGCCATCGTCAACTGCATCAAGCGCTACCCGATGATCAACTCCAGCGTGGATGGCGACCGCATCTTAGTGAAGAAAGACATCAATATCGGCATGGCGACGGCGCTGCCTTCCGGCAACCTGATCGTGCCGGTGATTAAGAGTGCTGACACCAAGAACCTGCTGGGCCTGACCAAGGATGTGAATGCCCTGGCCGGTGCGGCACGCAACAACAAACTCAAGGCCGACGATACGCAGGGTGGCACCTTCACCCTGACCAATGTGGGCACCTTCGGCTCACTGATGGGAACGCCTATTATCAACCAGCCGCAAGTCGCTATTCTGGCTGTAGGCTCTATCAAGAAGCGGCCAATGGTGCTGGAAACGGAGGACGGCGATGTCATTGCGATCCGCCACATGATGTACCTGTCGCTGAGCTACGACCACCGCATTGTGGATGGCTCGCTCGGTGCTTCCTTCCTGACGGCAGTAGCTAATGAACTGGAAGCCTTCGACCCAAGCCGGGCCGTATAAGCTTGATCCAAGGCAAAAAACGAAGCGTGTTTGCTTAGCCAAAACCGGCGGCAAACACGCTTTTTTCTTTCTCTGAAAACGGTAACGGGATGGACGGAACAGGCCTATTTCAGGCGTTCATACTCGAACATGGGTGAGCCTTTCTGCCCTGTTTGTGGATTGT
>JAMIQN010000318.1:0-2712 GCA_035914595.1 Chitinophagaceae bacterium
CTGGCTTTACTGCTTTGGCAACCTGATTCAAAATCTCGTTGGTTATCGGCAGGTGATCCCCACCTTCATCTATGGCCAGATTCTTGGCGGTATTTTCTATGTGCTCACCTGGTATATCCCAGGGCTGAGAGTGCAGCCCATGTCGCTGCTGACCGCTAATGCCGGCGTGATGGCTTTGGCCGCCGCTGCCGTCACGCTCGCACCCAGGTTTCGCTTCTATCTGGGCGACCGATTCAGCATTCCTCTGCTGGTGGTAGCAGGCATTTTTGTGGCACTAAATGGGCTTGTGAATTATTCTGTGCTGCCTTTGCTGATGTTGTGCATCGGTGGCCTGCTGGCCGGATTCCTGACGATGACTTTGCTGAAAAAAGGATATCGCCCCTGCACCTGGATGTATCGCATTGGAGAAGCGCTCAACAATGTCGTTACACCCGACGAATTCAAGCCTCGCACCCAGCGTAGAAATGAAGCCATGCGCATGAGCCGCAAGCAACAGGACAAAGACCTGAGCCAGCGTCGCGTGGATGAAATTCTGGATAAGATCAATCAGAAGGGCTACGCTTCCTTAAGTGAAGAAGAGCGGGACATCCTCATGAAGGCCAGTAAGGAAAAACAGGATTGAAACCATCTCCCTTTTACCGGCTCGTTCGTTATCTGTTTTTACTGCTTAGCGTAGCGGCAGCCTTGTGGCTATTGGCCTGCACGATGACCTCAATGGTGTCGCCGGAGCGATTCCGATACCTTGCCCTTCTCAGCATTACGGCACCCTTTGCCATCATCATCAATGTGCTGGTGGCTGCTGCATGGCTGCTTCTGGCGCGCCGGAAGGCAGGTGTCGTTATTCCTCTGCTGGCCCTCGGATTTTCCTTCCGGCTCATTCCCATCGTTTTTGCCCTGCATCCCTTCGCCTCGCAGGACATGAAGCCCGGCCCAGACAAGCTGAAAGTGATGAGCTGGAACGTGCACGGACTTGGCCTTTTCGACCGGCCCCAAAAGCGGACTACCGACGATGATATCATCAAACTGATTCGTCAGGAATCGCCCGATCTGGTCTGTCTTTACGAATTCTACACTTCGCATGTGAATGCGCTGAAACCCTACAGTACGCGCATCATGCGGGAATGCGGGTACAAAGAATTTCGCTTTCGCTACGACAATACCATCGGCTCAAAAATCTACATGGGTATCGCCATATTCAGCCGCTACCCCATCAGCAATTTTGGCTCCAATCCGCTGCATTTCCTACCCAATGGCGAAGCAGATGTATTGCTGAATCATGTGGATGTGACCCTGCCACAAGGCAAAACGATTCGCCTGTTTGCCACCCACCTGCAGTCGTTTATGCTTAGCGATAATGAAAAAGGTTATCTGGAAGAAGTCGGCGCGCGTGAGCAAACGTTACAGATGGACCGCTCCCGCTCCTTTGTCCGGCGCTTTGGACTTGCTTATGTGAAGCGCGCCCAACAGGTGGACCAGGCTACAGCCATCATGGCCAATAGTCCTTATCCGAAGCTGCTCTACGGTGATTTTAATGACCTGCCCGGCTCTTATGCCTACACAAGGATGAAAGGCTCGCTGCATGATGCTTTTGCAGAGAAAGGTTTTGGAATTGGGAAGACATACAATCTGCTCTCACCCACCCTCCGCATTGACTACATTTTTTTCGACCCTTCCCTATTTGAAATTACAGGGGTGAAAAGCCCGCGCACGAAACTCTCCGACCACAATCCGGTTATTGCCACGTTTAGAATTCGCGAAGGAAAAAATCTGCGTTGACGTTGCTCATTCCCCGGTTAGGAAGCGATTGTGCGTTGCCAGCCGTCGAGCGATGATAAACCGATAGAAACCCTGGGCCGCACTAAGCCTACTTTGGCTAAAGGGTAGCTGTACGAGGTCGGCACGATACACCGAATAGAAGCCCACATACCATTGCTTTGAATTATAGCCGGCGCCAAAGCGCAAGCCCCCGTTGAGCATAAGCGCCCATTCCTGCTTTTTCCCTACAATCGGATCATTGGCCTGGCTGAGGCCGGGGCCCAAACCTCCATCACCGGAAAGGCTCACCAGCCAGTGCCGTTGGATAACGAGATTATAACCATAGCCGGCATTCACGGATAGCCCATACGCCTTTAAGTCAGTAGCCTTTGTGCCTCCAAAAAAATCAGGCTGTGAAAGATTGCCCGGAAGAATAGCCGAATCTCCATTATTGAGATAACGTGCAAATACAACACCGCCCAACATCCAGGAGCCACTGCTCCGAAACTGCCAATCTTGCTGATTCATCAGCGAGCGTAAAGAATAGCGATGCCCATTGAACAAATAGAAACCGGACAGGCTCAGGCTGGCGCTTGTCAGGTTCGGGAAGTAAGGATACTCCGGCGGCGGTGTCAACCCTATGACATCTGACTTATTGGAGAGGTAAAAGCCGCGATAGAATTGCAGAAACGCATCTACCATGAACATGGGTCGGTAGGCATGTACCTGCACATCCAGGCGCTTGGTGTTGCCATACACGTCATTCTTCGAAGGCACGAAAGGCATCTTGAAGCCCACGTTTACACCAATGCCACGAACGGTTAGCCCCAGCCCCAGCAGCAAGGGACTATTCGGACGAAACTCCAACTCCTCATGGTGTGCATGATCATTGAGTTGAAAGCTGGTAAACTTTCCACCCGAATACACCCGCAATGTGATTGTCCGCGGGAACACGTG
>JAMIQN010000319.1:0-1905 GCA_035914595.1 Chitinophagaceae bacterium
TGCGGAGAGCAGCAGCCGCTTTTTTTTCCGAAATTCACCGATAGTGACTGTACAGGCGAGCATTATTGACGTAATATGATAATTGCGTTTCTCATTTAGCGGGTGCGCGTTTTATTTTCGGCCCATCTTCGCGTGTTTCCATTCCTTTTTAGGAGCAATTCAATGACCATTATCGAAGTTGAAAAACTGACCAAGTATTACGGAAAATCCCGGGGCATCGTGGATGTGTCATTTGCGGAAGAAGAGGGGGAGATCTTTGGTTTCATTGGGCCAAATGGGGCAGGGAAATCGACCACCATCCGCCTGCTTTTGTCGCTCATCCACCCGACCAGCGGCAGCGCCAGGATCTTTGGTAAAGACGTCACCACGCACGGGCCGGAAATTCGTAGGGACATAGGCTATCTGCCCTCAGAGGTCTTCTATTATGAAGGCATGCGGGTGATCGACCTTCTTAAGTATTCGGCCAGTTTTTTTGACCGCGATTGCACGCAACGCATGAAAGAACTATCAGATCTGATGGAGCTGGAACTCAACCGACGGATCAGCGACCTTTCCTACGGAAATAAGAAAAAGGTGGGCATCGTGCAGGGTTTGCTGCATAGTCCGAAATTGCTTTTCCTGGATGAGCCGACTAGCGGCCTCGATCCGCTGATGCAGCGCAAGTTCTTTGATCTGATCCGCGAAGAGAACCGGCGCGGCGTGACGGTGTTTTTCTCATCGCACATTCTTGGCGAAGTCCAGCGTCTATGCACCCGGGTGGCGATCATCCGGGAAGGTCGGATTGTCGAGGTTTCCAACATTCGCACGCTCCAGCAAAACAACTATAAGAAAATCAGCGTCACGGCCGAGGGCCTGGGGAACTCGTTCGTTCAAATCCCCGGAGCGTCGAACCTGCAAACCGAAAACGGGACGGTGAATTTCTTCTTCAAGGGCGACATCAACACGGTGCTGCAGCGCCTGAATGGCGTGCAGGTGACGGATGTGACTATCGAAGAGCCGACGCTGGAAGAAATTTTCATGCATTACTACGAATAGGCAGCCGCCATGAATACGAACATCTACCGGCATGAATTGCACATTCGATGGAAATCCGTGTTCACCTGGTCGGTGGCGCTGGCGTTTCTCATCGTGTTCTTCTTCTCCATCTTCCCGGCGTTTGCCAAAGATGCCGACTTGCTGAACCAGATGATGGCCAAATTTCCGCCGGAAATGAAAGCGGCTTTTGGTCTGGATAGCATGGACATGTCGACCGTCCTGGGTTTTTACAGCCTGATTTTCCTGTTCGTTCAGCTCTGCCTCTCCATCCAGGCTGGCAACTACGGCTTTGGGCTGGTATCTGTGGAAGAAGCCGAATTAACCGCAGATTTTCTGCTCACCCGGCCGGTCAGCCGCTGGGGGATTCTCACCAGCAAGCTGCTGGCTGTTTTGACGAGCATGGTCGTCACCGACCTGGTGGTTTGGGCAAGCACGTTCCTCGCGATTTTGCTTTTTAACGACGGACGGGCTTATGAGATGTTGCCATTGCTCCTGCTGCTGGTCAGCATCCTGCCTTTTCAGCTTTTCTTCTTAAGTGTTGGCCTGGTGGTTTCACTTTTGGTCAAGCGCATCCGCAGCGTCACGCCATATTCGCTGGGTCTGGGCTTTGGCGCATACGTACTGAGTGCATTCAGCGGCGTGTTTGGCGAAGCCAAGTTGGAGCTGATTACGCCGTTCAAGCATTTTGACGCAGCCGCGATTGTGCAGAATCAGGCCTTTGATACGCCGTTGGTGTTACTCAATGTGGCCGTGACGCTGATTTCGGTGGCGGCCAGTTACTGGTTGTACAAGCGCCGCGATATTCACGCGGTGTCGTAAGGAGGGCAGTATGAACATCTTCCTTCGCGAACTGAAAGCCAATCTAAAATC
>JAMIQN010000320.1:0-4803 GCA_035914595.1 Chitinophagaceae bacterium
ACTCTCTGTTTTGAGCGGCTGGCTGATGAGCAGGATGTCATGGATTGGAAGAATCGGAGTCAGCCTTTTTCATCGCGACTATCAATTTCTGAAGGTTTGGTACAAAGGCGCACTGCTTGTTTTTGGGGTGCTGGTGGTTTTGTACTTGATGCAAGGCCTTGCACAGCGAAGGCTCTCTAAGGGACGGAACCGGGTCATTCAAATACTCGCGTTGTTGGCTGCCATTGCGGGCCTTTGGCTGAGCTATTCCGACTTTCAGGACGACCTCTCGCACCACCTGCTTCGGGAGCGGTTTCATGTTGGGGTTTACCTGTTTTGGGTCGGGTGGATGAGCATCAGCATTGCCTGCATTTCGGGCAGGCGTCAACATCATTCATAAATCTGCCCAGGATTAGATCAGAATTGCGTCATGCAACGGAGCCGCGTCATGGGTGTGATTTTCCGCTCTTGCTTTCATGAATACCCAAGGCCCCCGATAGTCAATTTCATACCCCACCTTTCAAAAGTTAGGCACTGCTAACTTTTCAATTTACCTTCGCCTCCGTTCTTCAATTGATATGCGTCCAATTGTATCCGCCGTCCTCTTACTCTCGCTACCGATTCCAGCCATTGCCCAGCCAAATTCAGGCAATGATCGGCAGTCCGGAGGTCGTTTCGGCCTCCACTTCCAAACCACCTACATCTATCAATACAGTGGACGCTTTCACACGCCCTACTCCGGGCCCAATAGCCTGAATGGCAATGAGGAAAAGGAAAACTCACTCACGATGACCCTCTTCGGCGGCGCCCGGCTGTGGAAAGGAGCGGAGGTTTATGTGAATCCCGAAATTGCCGGAGGCAGCGGCCTCAGCGGAGCCACAGGAATGGCCGGCTCATCTAATGGGGAGACTACCCGGGTGGGAGACCCTTCCCCAACCCTCTATTTGGGTCGGGCATTTATTCGCCAGACGTTTGCCATTGGTGGGGGCCAAACCGACACGACAGAGGATGGCCTCAACTCGCTGCCGGGAGTTTTCCCTCACAATCGTCTTCGGCTTTACCTCGGCAAGTTTTCACTGGGGGATGTTTTTGATCAGAATGCCGTCAGTAATTCACCACGCACTCAATTCATGAATTGGGCCCTAATGAATATGGGCGCCTGGGATTTTGCAGCAAATGTGCGTGGATACACACTGGCTGCTGTAGCGGAATTGGCTCTGGGAAATTCTATGTTCAAAATAGGTGTGGCCGAGCTGCCCCGCGAGGCCAATGGCGATGCACTTTCACCGAACCTCAGCCAAAGTTTTTCCGTGAACCTTGAAATTGATCAAGATTATAAGTTGCACGGGCGGACGGGTACAATCCGGCTACTTGCTTTCCACAATCGGACACATATGGGGAGCTACGCAGAGGCCCTTTCAATTGCTGCCGCTACAAACACGATACCTGACGTGATTGGCACCCGGGAAGAAGGCCGCACAAAGACCGGAATCGTGATCAATGGAGACCAGGAAATCAATAACCAGATGTCGGCATTCTTCCGTGCCGGCTGGAATGATGGGAAGACAGAAACCTGGTGTTTTACTGAAATAGACCAAAGCCTTGCAATAGGTGCCGGCCTGAAAGGCAATTCCTGGAAGCGACCCAATGACCGGGTCGGGTTCGCTATTGCAATCAATGGGCTGAGTAAGGATCATAGAAACTACCTCGCTGCCGGCGGGATGGGCTTTATCATTGGCGACGGGCGACTCAACTATGCACCGGAAACAATCGGAGAGCTTTACTACAATATCCTGATGCATCCCGCAGGCCTGTGGCTCACTGCCGATTACCAGCTCTGCCTAAATCCCGGCTACAACCGGGACCGGGGGCCGGCCAGTATTGCGTCCATTCGACTCCACGTTGAAATCTGACGGTAGCCTCTACCGGGCAGTGCTTCAATTTTCATGCAGCAATAGCCTCCCCCAAAAAGCCCCGCGCTGCACGAAAGCAACGCAGGGCATCACACACACAACTTCTTGATTGAAATCTGAAAACCTCTTTTGGCGGTTAGCCATTATCGGGGCGTCAATCGAAGTCTGGACACAAGATAAAAACTTAATGCCAGTCCCTTCCGGCCACAGACCGAACGAGGCTCTGTGCACTGCTTAATTTTGCTGCTTTCCCTATAAAAAAAGATGATTGCAATAGCGGAGGTGCTCGTCGCCGATGATGTGTTGTCTGCAGAATTTGTCTGCGACCTGAATGCCTGCAAAGGAGGTTGTTGCGTGGATGGCGATTGCGGAGCACCCCTTACGGAAGAGGAAACCAAAATTCTGAAAGACATCTACCCAACGGTCCGGCCCTATCTGAGTGCAGAAAGCCAGGCAGAAATTGAGCGACAGGGCACCCATACAGAAGATGATGAATTCGGCCTTGTGACGCCAACTATCGGCGGTGGCGTGTGCGTGTATGGCTATCGCGATGAGTTGGGCATTGTGAAATGCGGCATTGAGCGAGCTTTTAATGAGAGTAAAATTTCTTTTCAAAAACCCATCTCCTGCCATCTCTACCCCATTCGGGTGGTAGAGCAGCCGGGCTATACCGCCGTCAATTATGAGCCGCGGAAAGTGCTGTGCCGGCCCGCCTGCAAACTGGGAAAGAAACTGAAGGTGCCCGTCTATCAATTTCTGAAAGCACCCATTATCCGCAAATGGGGCCTCGAATTTTATGAGGCTCTGGAGGCAAGCGCTGCCTACCTCAAAAGTCGGGAGGAATAAGCTGCAACAATGATCGTCGCCTGCGAGTGATTCGGCGCACCTTTTTTAAAAATAAGGAGTCAGAACCGAGCCACCCTCCTCTTGAAAACGCAGGCCCTGCTTGGCCGCCTCACTTATCTTCACGACCGTTATGCAACTGGACGAAGTGCCGCAGGAAGGCCTGCATTACAAAGACCGCGACAAGCTGCGCAAGCTGATGTACGCCACCGATGGGCAGGGCCATTACACAGGCGTCCCGTCTGCAGGATGGGAGGCCGAAAACATCGCCACACAGAGTGCCTGGGATGAAGTGAACGACAGCCTCGAAGAAGCTGCGCTGGCCGTCAAAAACGGGGAACTCAGCCCCATTGCCTACTTCATGCACAAATGCCTGATGGACGAAACCATACTGGCACGCTACGTGGGTAAATGGCGCCGGACCGTCCGCCGGCATATGAAGCCTTCTCACTTTAAAAAACTCAGTCAGGCCACGCTCGAAAAATATGCTGCCGTCTTTGGCATCAGCACGGAAGAGCTCACTTCTTTTGGCAACGCTACCACCGGCAAATGAACAACCCTACCCCGACGCAAACCCAGGCTCTGCCAGCCTTCCGGCATTACCAACATGCGCATTGCGAAAGCGGCGTCACCACCAACCTGCTCCGGTTTTACGGCATTGATATTTCAGAACCCATGGCCTTTGGCATTGGCGCCGGGCTGTTTTTTGGTCACATCCCTTTCCTGAAAGTGAATGGTACACCCGGCACCACATTCCGCACCTGGCCCGGAGCCATTTTCAAGCGCGTGACCTGCTCCCTTCACATCGAAATCAAAGCGCAGCGCTTCCCCAATCCGGACGCCGCAATGCAGGCATTAGATGCCGTGCTGGCACAGGGAATTCCCGTGGGCATGCAGACAAGTGTCTATTACCTACCCTATCTGCCGGAGGCTTTCCGCTTCCATTTCAATGCGCACAATCTGGTGGTTTATGGGAAGGAGGGTGATGAATACCTCGTTTCTGACCCGGTGTTGGAAACAACCAGCCGCATCCACAGCAGCGACCTGGCAAAAGCCCGCTTCGCAAAGGGTGCACCGGAGCCCAAAGGCTTTATGTATTACGTGGCAGGGGTGCCCGAACAGACTGATTTCAGCAAGGCTATTCCGGCAGGCATCCGCCAGACCTGTTTCATGATGCTTTCGCCGCCGCTGCCGTGGTTTGGTTGTAATGCTTTTCGCCTGCTGGCAAAAAAGATCCGTCAGTACCCTCAAAAACTCAGCCCTCGAAAAACAGCGCTGTATCTCGGCAACATCGTTCGAATGCAGGAAGAAATCGGCACGGGTGGAGCCGGCTTTCGATATCTGTTTGCAGCCTTCCTGCAAGAGGCCGCAGAACGTCAAAATCACGCGGCTCTGGAGCCTTTCTCTAAAGAGCTTACGGAAATTGGAGATGCCTGGAGAAATTTTGCCTATAGCGCTGCCCGCATCGTGAAGGCGCGCTCCACAGACCTGGTTTCCTGCCAGGATTTGAGTGAGCAATTGCTACGCATCGGCGAGCGCGAAAAAGACCTTTTCAAGCGATTGAAAAAGGCTGTTCGATAAACGACTGCCTTCCCAATTTTTCATTGCAGCAAACCATAAGAAAGCAGCCTTCCCACTATGAAACGTTGGATTTTTCTGCCCCTGCTTTGTGCCAGCCTCTGTTGTCAGGCGCAGTCGGCAAATCGTCAACTTCTCTCTACCAGAGGTTTCATGGAAGAGGACGGATACTTCCTTCCACTGGAGCCGGGCAGCGATTCTGTGGCTACTGAATTCAGGTATCTGAATGCCGACAGCACCATCACGAAGGAGTTGCGCAGCATTTATGGAAACCGGCTGCTGCGCCGCGAAATTTTTAAGAAGAAAATTCCGGTAGGCACCTGGTTTCATCAATACGATTCCACCATTGCCCCTATTGAAACGGTGTATGCGATTGACCCTTCCGGTGCCCTCTCTTCCTGCTCCAGTGGTTACCTCTATCAACTTGGTAGTTCCAGCTTGAGTTTTGGCGGCAATGGGGCAAGCTTTGAACCACCGGTGCTGCAGGGCG
>JAMIQN010000321.1:0-3038 GCA_035914595.1 Chitinophagaceae bacterium
GCCTGGCGCCCATGGCTAAAGTGCTCAACGATAGCTTCGGCATCATCACCGGCCTGATGACTACCGTTCACGCCTACACCAACGACCAAAACACCCTGGACGCGCCTCATGCAAAGGGTGACCTCCGCCGTGCGCGGGCTGCTGCCGAGAACATCGTTCCCAACTCTACCGGTGCTGCGAAGGCCATCGGCCTGGTGCTGCCTGAGCTGAAAGGCAAGCTGGACGGCGGCGCACAACGCGTTCCGACCATCACCGGCTCGCTGACGGAGCTGTTCACCATCCTCGAAAAGGAAGCCAGCGTAGAAAGCATCAATGCCGCAATGAAGGCTGCTTCTAATGAATCTTTCGGCTACAACGAAGACGAAATCGTAAGCTCCGACGTCATCGGCACCCGCTTCGGCTCTCTGTTCGATGCTACACAGACGAAGGTGATGACCGCAGGTGGCCGTCAACTGGTGAAGACAGTGAGCTGGTATGATAACGAGATGAGCTACGTAAGCCAACTCGTTCGCACCGTGAAGTACTTCGCTGAATTGATTAGCAAGTAAGCACCGCCTTCATCGAAAACACAAGGTTGCAATTGCAACTCATCGGCCCCGGGCACCTAGGCTCGGGGCTTTTTCATGAAGCAGGGCTTCGGCAAAATCATCATTCGCATTTGCAAAAGGTCAGAATAACCG
Source organism: Chitinophagaceae bacterium (assembly GCA_035914595.1). Classification (GTDB taxonomy): domain Bacteria; phylum Bacteroidota; class Bacteroidia; order Chitinophagales; family Chitinophagaceae; genus UBA1952. The sequence continues at coordinate 681 of JAMIQN010000321.1, forward strand.
ACTTGAAAATGCTTGCCTACTGCAACAAATCAGAGGATAAATGCCTCAGACAATCCATTGCTCAAACATGGTGGCAAGCCAAAGAAAAACACCAAAGCCCACAACATCCTGAAACGAGGTTTCAAACGGGCCGGCGGTAGTTGCCGGATCAAAGCCCAGCCGCTTCGAGACCATCGGGATGATGGTGCCCATAATTCCTGCTGTAATCATGGAGCATGTAAGTGCCACACCGATCAAAAACCCAAATGGGATTCTACCGGCTGAAATGCCGCCAATCGTGCCGAGAACTAAGCCACAAACTGCCGCCAGCATGAGCGTCGTTGCGAGTTCCTTTCTGAGAGAAGGCCACATTCGTTTCTGCGCTTTGGCATCAACGGCGCGCACCGTGATGGCCGCTGCCTGCAGCCCTACATTGCCGGAGATTGCTGAGATCACCGGCATGAAAGAAGCCAGCAGAATTACTTTCTCCAATACATGATTGAAGTGAGCAACGACCAGCCCCGCACATAATTCAATCGCCATTGTGCCGAGTAGCCAGGGCACCCGAAGCCGCGCCTCCTGTGCCGGCGTCAGGCGCTCCATCCTTTCTGCGTCGGTGCCGACGGCATGTGCATGAAGCTGGCGCAAACGCGCAACGAGCAAGGGAAGCAGATCGTCCGTCGGAATGACGCCCAACAGGCCACCCGACCGATCCGTCACCGGCAGAGACATAAATCTGTAGCCGGACAGCAACGAGGCTACTTCCCGCTCCTTCGTGTCCGCCTGCACTGAAATGGGGTCCCTGGCCATCACCTCTTGAATCTGCCGTTCAGGTGCACTCGCCACCAGCATATGCAGCGACACGGCTCCCAGCAGCTTTTGCCGGTTCTGCCCCGGCATCCGATCCCTATCCACTACATAGAGATTGCTGGGCAGGCCAAGGTGGGGGTCAATGCTGCGCACGATTCGCAGGGCCTCTTCCACCGTCATATCATCGTGTAGGCGCACAAACTGAGTTGTCATGAGCCTGCCGGCAGTGCCTGCACGATACACCAGTTTTTGCGCTGCGTCTTCACGGGCCGGTTCGGTTACCTCACTGCTTCGGATGATGCGCCGGGCCTCCTTCGTGGAGGCCTCACCAATAATCGCGGCCGCTTCCCGTGGGGGCAACTGATGCAACAGGGCAGGTATCGCTGACGCATGTAGGCTCTTCAGAATTTCCTTGGCCTGATCGGGGGCCAGTCTGGCAAGCACTTCTGCTGCCAATGAGGGGGGCAGGCATATGAAAACGCGCAATGCCTGGCCGGCAGGTAATTCATCCAGCGCAAGCGCAATAGATGCAGAATTGCCCCCTTCAACCGCCGCAACAATCTGCCCTGCATCCGGTGGATTGGAGGTATTGGCCAAAAGGTGGCTCAGCCTTTTCAAAAGCGATTTTCCGTCAGTGTCAAGGGGCATAAACGCAAGGTTTTTTCAGGCAACAAGCCTTATTTCCAATTCCCCTTAAAAACATTCCTGCCACGCCGACAGCATGGTTGCAAATACCGCCATTGTCATTGAATAAGGCAGCAAAAAAGAGCAGAATTATTGCGTCTAAATCTTCCCCTCAAAGCCCTTTCGGGCTTCCTTCCGTAAAGACGTATTGCAGAATATTGGCGCCCATTTGCAAGGCCTGCAACCGCTTTTCCGGTGGGTCTTTATGCACCTCAGGGTCTTCCCAACCATCGCCGAGGTCGGTATCGTAGCTGTAAAAGACGACCAGCCTTCCTTTCCAAAAAAGGCCATAGCCATGCGGCGCTTTGCCGTCATGTTCGTGAATCTTGGGCAGCCCATTCGGGAAGTTGAAACGCTGGTGATAGATGGGATGCGAAAAGGGCAATTCCACCAGGCTTGTCTCCGGAAAAATCTTCTTCAGTGCGGGCCGCACATAGGGGTCCAGGCCGTAGTTGTCATCAATATGAAGGAAGCCGCCACTCTCGAGATAAAGGCGCAGATTGGCCGCCTCGGCAGCAGTAGGATCCCAACGACCGTGGCCCGTCATGTGAATGAAGGGATAGTTGAAAATTTCGGGGCTTGCCGACTGCACCTGACCTTCCGTAGCCTGAAAGTGTGTGCCTAATTGCGCATTGGCAAAGGCTGCCAGATTTTTTAATGAAGTAGGGTTTGCGTACCAGTCACCACCGCCGCTATATATGAGCAAGCCCAGCCGGATATTCTGCGCGGGCGCAGCAAAAGGAAGGAAAAGAAGAAGGGAAAGAAGAAGCCTAAAGAGCAGACGGGTCATGGAGAAGATAGAAGCTGGTAACGGCACTGAGGGCGGCAGTTTCGGTACGAAGTCGGTTGGAGCCCAACGATATCGGAACGGCGCCGGCGGCTATT
>JAMIQN010000322.1:0-1609 GCA_035914595.1 Chitinophagaceae bacterium
CCACCGGCTGGACCGGCGGCCCGCACGGCACCGGCAAGCGCTTCAGCATCCCGACCACCCGTGCCGTAATCCGCGCCATCCTCACCGGCAAGCTGGACAACGTGCAGACACAGCACCTGGACATCATGAATCTGGATGTGCCGGTGGCCGTGGAAGGCGTCGACAGCAACCTGCTCGTGCCGCGCAACAACTGGGCCGACAAGGACCAGCACGATGCCAAGGCTCGCGAACTGGCCGGCCTGTTCCAGAAAAACTTCGAAGAGAAGTATCCGGACGTTGATGCTGCCATCCGTGCTGCAGGCCCCAAGGCCTGAGCTGCATGAACCTGAGCTGCGTGAAACGGCTGCAACACTGGCTGTGACAACAATAAAGGGCGCCTGATGGCGCCCTTTATTGTTTGGTGGTCGTGTGCCGTTTGCTGCGTACACAAAATTTTCCAACAACACACTCTGCCCGGACATTGCCATGCTCATCGCACTTTTATTCACCACCTCCATGCTGGTGATCTGCTCACTGGTGCAGGTCTTTGGCTCTGTGTGGGCAGTGACGCTTGCCAACCGCTTCTACCAGCGGTCACGCAAGCGCCCCCAGGCAAAAACCCTAACGGTCGCCATTACAACCACCATGCTGATGCTGACTGCGATTGTTCAGGTCGCGCTCTGGGCTGCGTTGCTGAACCAGTCCGGCCAGCTACCGGACTTCACGACAGCGTTCTATTTTTCGTCCGTCAATTTTCCACGCTGGGCTACGGCGACATCATGCTGACAGACACCTGGCGACTTGCCGGCCCACAGGAAGCACTCAACGGCATGCTGATGTTCGGGGTTTCCGGCGCCACCGCCTATGCCGGGTTCAACCGCATTTTTTTCGAGCAGGAAAACCAGCGCTGATGTCATGGCAACCATGCCGCGCATCGCCCGCACCGGCTTTTCCCGTTCACACACAATCACACCCAATTGATCAACCACAGGAAACAGCATGAGCAGCCTGCCCAAATGCCCCCAATGCAGCTCGGAATTTACCTACGAAGACGGCAGCATGTACATCTGCCCGGAATGTGCGCATGAGTGGCCCAAAGATGCCGCCGCCGAGACCACGGAAGAGAAGCGCGTCATTCGTGATGCCAACGGCAATGAACTCAATGATGGCGACACCGTCACCGTGATCAAGGACCTCAAGGTCAAGGGCTCGTCACTGGTCGTCAAGGTTGGCACCAAGGTCAAGAACATCCGTCTGGTCGACGGCGACCACGACATTGACTGCAAGATTGATGGCATTGGCTCCATGGGGCTGAAATCGGAGTTTGTGAAAAAGGCCTGATGCCCCCCGGACCAGCACGACCTGCCCACTACACTGCCGTCAGCCGGAAATGCCGACCGAGAGGTCATTTATGACGAAGCTCGTCACGTCAAGCCCCCAAACAGGCATGGCCCGGTAAAAAAAAACCGGGCTAAAGGGTTGTACCTGCAGAAAGTGTTGCTACATTGTTACCAGCCTTCCCCCTATGGGGGAGAGAGGCATTCATGGATAGAGAACAAGGGGTATCAGTATCATGATGAAGTACAAGAACAGGGGCCTGCGCACTGCGCTGGCAGTCGCCATCGCTTCA
>JAMIQN010000323.1:0-2288 GCA_035914595.1 Chitinophagaceae bacterium
TTTTTCAAAGCAGCCACAGCCATACCCTCGACTTCAATCTGGGCTTTCATCGCTCGCCCAATTATACCGTCACACTTACCGGCTCTTATCGCAACCTGATTGTGGACGACACACTTTTCAGCAATCAGCGCAGCGAAGAAACCGGCCTGGGACGCATCGAGTACACAGGTAATCTTTTTCATGGCGCTATCCAATTGCAAAGCCTGTATGAAACCGGTGCGGGGCAGGAGCAGAAGCGCAGCTACACCTATGTGGAAGTACCGGCGGGGCAGGGGGTGTACACCTGGGTTGATTACAATGGCGATGGCGTGCAGCAGCCCAACGAATTTGAAGTAGCACTCTACGCAGATCAGAAGAAATTCATTCGCGTCTTCACACCTACTAATGAGTATGTGCGGGTGAACTATGTCAATTTCAATCAGAGCCTGAGCTTCGAACCGTCGCTGCTTTTTGAAGCCGGCAAAGCCAAAGGCTGGCAGCGTTTTGTGTCCCGTTTTTCGGATCAGGGTTCGGTGCAGATTGCGAACCGGCTTACCGGCGTAGATGCTCTGCAGGCCATCAATCCATTCATCAGCACCCTCCGCGACGACCGTATCATTATCGCGACGACCACGCTTTCCAACACCGTTTTCTTCAACCGCAGCAGCACCCATTGGGGGCTCGACTATACCTACCTCCACAACGATGCAAAACAGTTGCTCACATACGGAGTGGAAGGCCAGTCCAATCGGCAGCATAGCGCGCGGCTGCGCTGGAATATCAGAAGCGCATACACCGTCAACCTGCTCGGGCAGCAGGGGCTGCGCGGGTTTGAAAGTCCGCTGGCAGATGGCCGCAGCTATGCCGTGCACAACAGTGCTGCAGAGCCATCCCTGACCTGGATTTATCGCGCCATTTTTCGGCTGACCGGAAGCTACCGGTTGGAGCAGCGACACAATGAGGAAGCTTATGGCGGCGAGCTGGCACAGATTCAACGTCTGTCGCTGGAAGCGCGATACAGCAGGCCCGGCTCAGGTGTTATTCAGGCGCGCATGAGCTATGCAGGCATTCGTTACGATGGCCTTTCCAATGCGCCGGTCACTTTCACGATGCTGGATGCCCTGCAGCCGGGAGCTAATTACCTCTGGAACCTGAGCTGGGAGCGGCGTGTGGGCAAAGGCATTGAAGTTTCGATAGAGTACGATGGTCGGAAGCCCGGCGATGGTGCAGTGGTGCATACGGGCCGGATGAGTGTGCGGGCTGTGCTTTGAACCGCTGATTTTCGTCACGACAGACTTTGCAAATCCCTATCCCTGCATTGGCCCGAGGCCTGATGTTTTAGCGACCTTGCGCGCACATTAAAATCTTACTCGTCATGAAAAGAAATGCAACTGCCGTATGGCTTGGTCCCGGTAAAGAAGGTAAAGGGCATCTGACTACCCAAAGTGGTGCGCTCCATCAGTCGTCTTATACGGTAGGCAGCCGCTTCGAGCAAAATCCGGGCACCAATCCGGAAGAGCTGATGGCCGCTGCACACGCAGGCTGCTTTTCCATGAAGCTTTCCATAGACCTGAATGCGGCCGGATTCCCTCCTCAGGAGATCCAGACAAGCTGCGATATCACGATGGAAAACCTCACCATCACGAAGAGCGAACTGCACTGCACGGTGAAAGTGCCGGGCCTGGACAATGCCCGCTTTCAGGAGATCGCTACAAAGTCGAAGAATGAATGCCCGGTGAGCAGAGCCTTTGGAGCAATTGAAATTTCGCTGGATGCAAAGCTGGCCTGATTAGCTTCAGCTTTGCCCTAAGAAGGCGCCGATTTCCTGTCCGGAAGGCGCCTTTTTCTTTTTCCGAAAAGAGGAACTTTTTTCATAAGCAAGAGCTGAAAAAGATTGCCGTCTATTATCATTAGCCGCGCCGTTTTGGCGCTATTAATACCGTAGTTTTGCGGCGCTTCCGGAGGGTTTTTTCGGTTAGAAAATGATTCCGATCGTCCCCTTTGGCAGCAGCTATCGCAATACATTTGGCCACGTACAAACACTCTTAATTCCTTTAAAATGGCAGCAGCAGAAGACAAGCTCAAGGCGCTCAAAATCGCAATTGAAAAAATAGACAAGGACTACGGCAAAGGCTCGGTGATGATGCTGGGCGACAAGGGCGGCGATGCCATTGCATCTATCTCCACCGGCTCGCTGGGCCTGGATGTGGCCCTCGGCATCGGAGGCTTTCCACGGGGCAGGGTCATTGAGATTTACGGCCCTGAATCTTCCGGTAAAACGACCATCGCCATCCACACCATTGCCGAAG
>JAMIQN010000324.1:0-3829 GCA_035914595.1 Chitinophagaceae bacterium
CCCTTTTCCTTTCTGACTCATGTTAGAGCAAGCCTACGAAGCCCTGCCGCTGCCTGTCCTTCTGGTGCGCATTGACGAATCAGAACCGAGGATATTGATGGCAAATGAGGCCTTTTGCCGGGAAGGAGGATACAAGGTTTCTGATTTGAAAGGGGAGCTGCTCACAACTGCCTTTTCAACCACACCTTCTCGAAAGAAATATGCATTGCAGCTCGCACGGCAGGTGGTCATCACTGCCTCTAAAGGCACCATCCCTGAGCTGAAAGAGCAGGGTTCCGTTTTGGACAAAAACGAAGAGGAAGATGGAGAATCGGCTATCTGGGCTACCCAGTGCACGCTTTTGAAATCGGATACGGAAGGCCCGCTCATTCTGGTGCTATTCTCTGATGTGGGGCGCGAGTTGCAGTTGCGCCAGCGGTTGACCGAGGCGGAGCGCCTCCTCGAAACGGCCCAGCAGGAATTGATGTCGGTAGTGGATGAAAAGCGCGTAGCCCGCGAGCAGGCTCGAAAACTGGAAGATCACGTGGAGGAATTGCGTAGCAGTAATACCAGCCTGGAACAGTTTGCCTATATCGCCTCGCATGACCTGCAGGAGCCGTTGCGAAAAGTGAAGTCGTTTGGCGACATGCTGCAACTACGCTATCAGGAAAAGTTGGGCCCGGAAGGCAGCGATATCATTGCACGGATGCAGTCGGCTTCTTTGCGCATGAGCACTTTGATTGATGACCTTCTTACTTACAGTCGTAGCTCGGTGAAGCCTGCTGAGCAAAGCATCGTTGATACTAACAAAGTACTGGACGGCGTTCTGCTGGACCTCGAACGAAACATTCAACAGCGGGGCGCCACCATCTTCCGCGAACGGCTGCATCCCGTCGTTGGTCATGCCACCCAACTGGGTCAGGTATTTTCAAACCTGCTTTGCAATGCTTTGAAATTTCAACGTGCCGACGTGCCGCCGGAAATCAGAATTCAATCCTCAGTGCAGCGCGGAAAAGACACGCAGTTGGCCCTGAATGTCGCAGACCGGAACAAGAATTTTCAGGTCATCCGGATTTCAGACAATGGCATTGGCTTCGACAACGCCTACCGCGACCGCATCTTTCAGATTTTTCACCGCCTTCATAGTCGCACCGATTTTCCTGGTAGTGGTGTGGGCCTTGCCATCGTAAAGAAGGTGGTGGATAATCATCACGGTTACATCGAAGCCCAAGCAGAACCCGGTAAGGGGGCTACGTTCACGGTGTTGCTACCAATGGTAGAGGCGTAACGCGTCGGCACCTTCAGGGTTGTATTTCCCGGATATCATACCAGCCCTGCGCGTGTATGCGGAATGGCTGCTGATAGCTGTCCTGCCCATTTTTCAAAAGCATTTTCTCTACGGAAAAAGGTGCTTCAAATCCGGGCGGTGTTCCTTTCCAGGCATAGCTGAATTTCCATTGCCGGCTGTCGGAATCCAGGGTCGCTTTCCACTCCAACACAGGCTTGATGGTGCTGCGCAGATAGACATCGAAAAATGGTTTCAAGTCTTTCCCTACAAAGCGACTGATGTATGTCTCCACTTCGCTGCTGCTGACGGTTCGGTGGTAGAATTCGTGGTTGAGCCCGCGTAGCAATTGCCTGAATTTTTCGTCATCCTGCAGCATCATACGTATCATGTGCACCACCGCGGCGCCTTTATCGTAGCGGTCTGAAGAGCCTTCATCCTGCACTCCGTAGTGGCCAATGATGAGTCGGTCGTTACGGATATTTTTCCATTCGCCCTGCGCATAGGCAATGCCGCTGTCCCGACCCCGAACCCATTCCGCAAACAAGGCCTCCGTATAAGTCGTGAAACCTTCGTGCAACCAACTGTCGGCAATGTCGCGGGCGGTAATGCTGTTGCCAAACCATTCATGGCCGCTTTCGTGAATGATGATGAAGTCGAAGGCAAAACCTACACCCGTCCCACTCCGGTCTATCATCTGCCCATGAGGTCGCCGATAGCCGTTTTTATAGCCGTTCCCATATGCAATAGCACTCTGATGCTCCATGCCCAAATAGGGTGCCTCCACCAGCTTGTAACCATCTTCATAAAACGGATAGGGCCCGAGCCAGTATTCAAAGCAGCGCAGCATTTCTTTCACCTGCGTCCATTGCTTTCGCGCCTTACGTTCGTTGTATCGCAAAGGGTAGAAGTCGAGGTCTAACACGCCTTTCTCTCCACGCAGCGTATCGTGCCAGTGTACATAGTCACCAATGTAGTAGGTGACGTCATAGTTGTTGATGGGGTTGCGCACAGACCATTGGTCGCCTATCGGCGAAAGCATGACTGTATGCAGCCCACCAGGACCGTCTTGCTGCAAGGTGTCCACAGGTATTGAAAATCGTCCGTTGCTCACAACCACCTGTCCGGTCGGATTGGTAATCTGGATGGTCATGCCGCTATCAGGCTCGTCGCCCTGATAGTCTTTGCAGGGCCACCATGCACTTGCTCCTAACCCCTGACACGCTACTGCCAGCCAGGGTTTTCCGCTACTGTCGTGTGTCCAGATAAGGCCCCCGTCCCAAGGTGGATTGACGGCTACGCGAGGCCGCCCTCCATACACAATCTGTACCTCGTGAATGCCTTTCTGCACCGCATCTCGCGGCGGCGTGAGCCAATACACATTGCTGTCGCGCCGAAACGGAACAGGTCTCCCATCCCAGCGCGCTTCACGGATATCCATCCCGCGTTGTAGGTCTATCTGCATTGCTTCCCGAACAGGAGCAATGATGCGAAACTGAATTCGGTTGGTGCCGGAGATGGTACGGTGCGCTGTGTTTAAGCTGAATCGGAGATCGTAGCGGAGAATGTTCCACCAGGCACGGCCGGGGCCGTTGCTGCCACGAAGGCTGTCCTGATGCGTGAAGGCCTGGGCAGGAAGCGTCAGGAAAAGAAGGAGAGGAAGAAGGCGCATGGGAGAGGGGGGAGCGTAAGCTGCCCCCGACATGTGGCAGCGTTAGCTGAAATGATCAGAGCAAAAATCGAAACGAATGCAACGCAATCGCCGAAAATTCAAGACTCCCTATCCCGCTGGAAAGAATGTGAGTACCTGTCGCGAACACTACCATTCACGACTCTCTCAAGTTCCTCCACTTCTTCGATATTCTAAAGGCTATCCATAACCGCCCCGCATTCCATCATCTTATGACCGAAATACGGGTTCTTGATTTCGCGCTCCATGCTCAGCCAGTTGGCTCCCTTATCATCGAAGGCCATCGGACAGTGCTCCCAATACACGCCTCCGTTTTGCAGCTTCGATGTTTGAAGAACGCTAAACAGAGCATCTGAGATGCCACTGAAAAAGCTGCGCTGCGTTTCAATATTCTCGCCTTTGCTGGCTAAAAGGGAGTCACTGGCTTTCAAAATATGATCAACCTGTGCGCTCATGTCTTTGTAGGCCGGCAGGCTCGAAACACTATTCTTGAAGGCCTCCGCAGTGGCTGTCAGGTGTGAGGTAGCGGCATCTGCCTTGGCAGCATCCGAAGCAACCAGCGCATCTTTCAACTCGTAGTAGGAAGCCAGCATCTGCATCAGATTGCCGGTTTGTTCCTGCCCCAAATCGCTGGTGGGTGCCTGCTTGGGCGCCGGTGCAGCAGTTGTGCTATCGGCAGCCTTTCCCGTAGTTGTTGGGGTGTTGCTGTTGCAGGCGCCAAAGAGTAGAGTAGTGGCCAATAGGCCGTATGTAAACATTTGCGTCAGCTTCATGGTCGTGGTATTGAGCGCCGCAAAAGTACTGTTACTCGGGTCGCAAGGAGGCAGCCTCGTAATTTCGCGCGCCATGCTCATCTCCCTGCAGAACCTCTCGTT
>JAMIQN010000325.1:0-2207 GCA_035914595.1 Chitinophagaceae bacterium
AAAAAGAAGGAGAGACCAAGAAGAATGGTGGTCTGGACAAGGACTACGCTTTCCGCTGGAGCAATAGCATTGGTGAGACATTTACCATCCTCGTTCCCTACCTGTATGGCGGCAGCAGCGGTGAAGATGCAAGCCGCGCACCCGTAACCTCTGATGCGATTGGCGGGCAGGCTGAGCAGCTACCACTCTATTGGGGGCCGCAACCCTTCCTGGCAGGGCCTGTCTATTTCGGCGCAGCCATCTGTTTCCTCTTTCTGCTCGGCATGTTGGTGATTCGCTCGCCACACAAATGGTGGATGGCAGCAGTCTGCCTGTTGGCAATTGTGATGTCGTGGGGCAAGAATTTTCCAAGCTTCAATTACTGGATATTCGACCATGTTCCATTCATGAATGTGTTCCGGACACCGAGCATGGTGCTGGTCATTCCGGAATTGATTTTCCCCTTGGTAGCTGTGTGGGGATTGCAGGATGTGCTCAGCAATTATTCATCGCCGGAGGCACGCGCCGAAATCTGGAAGAAGGCGAAGCTTGCCGCAGGTATTACCGGCGGGCTGGCGTTGGTATTGGGCCTGGGCAGCTCCATGTTCTTCGACTTTACAAATGCCGTAAATGATGAACCATACAAGCAAATTCTTTCCTACCTGAAAGAAGACCGTCAGGCGCTGGCGCGTAATAGCGGATTGCTGAGTGCCTTTTATATCGCAGTGTCTGCAGGTCTGCTTTGGGCTTACCTCAAAGGCAAGATCAAGCCGGCGGCCCTGATGGCCGGACTGGCAGTTGTTGTGGCTATTGATCTGATCCCTGTTGCGTGGCGCTATCTGAATGAAAACAACTACGCAGATTCGGAGCAATATGCCGCGCATTTTGAGCCGCGCCCCGTGGATAAGCAGATTTATCAGATGGCCGGCAATGACCCCTACTATCGTGTGCTCGACCTTTCCAAAGACACTTACAACGATGCGGTACAGGCCTACTTCCACAAGGTGGTCGGCGGCTATAGCCCGGCCAAGATGGAAGCTTATCAGGACCTGATTGACGTGCAGATGAACGGGCAGAAGTTCAATGGTGCTGTACTGGACATGCTCAACACACGCTTCATCATTGTGCGCGGGCAGCAGGGGCCACAGGTCATTCCCAATCCGAATGCTGCCGGCAATGCCTGGTTTGTGCATCAGATTAAAATGGTGCATTCGGCAGATGAAGACATCCTTGCGCTCAACGCGCCCTCTATTGGCGATACCACTATTTCACCGAACGACTTCAATCCAAAGCAAACAGCGGTGGTGCGTGAGAGCTACGCGAAAGATTTGCAAGGCCTCCAGCCAAGCGCCGACTCCGGTGCTTATGTACGTCTAAGCAAGTATGGCCTGAATGATATTCACTACGAATCGAGCAATCCTAAGGAAGGCCTCGCCGTATTTTCCGACATCTGGTATCCTTATGGCTGGAAAGCCTATGTGGACGGCAAGGAAACGCCCATTATTCGTGCAGATTACGTCCTGCGTGCGCTGCGTCTGCCACCCGGCCAACATAAAATTGACTTCGTCTTCCACCCCTCCAAGTTCTACACCGGCAACACGCTTGCCGGCATCAGCTCGCTGCTGTTGTATGCCTTGCTTATCGGTGCAATCGTGTTAGGATTGCGAAGCAGGAAAACCATGGATGGCGACGAAGAAATACTAAGCTGAGCAACGCATGAGCCTTAGCCGTGGACTAAAACGAATGTGGGGCCTGCGCCCTGAAATGAGCTGGAGCTTTTACCTGCTCGACTTCTTTTTCCGCCGGCTGCTACGCCACAATGCCCATGTGAAATGGGCCGTCCATCATACGGCTACCATTCATCATCCGCAAGGCCTCAGCAAAGGCATTGGCACTTTTCCCGGCGATTCGCCCGGTGTGTATATCAATGCAGGCAATGGCATCTACATCGGCGACTACACCAACCTCGGGCCTAACGTGGGATTGATTTCAAGCAATCATGACCCGGTGAATAATGATGTGATGTTGCCCGCACAGCCGATACATATCGGGCGCTTTTGCTGGCTTGGCATGGGCGCTATTGTGCTACCGGGCGTGCGGCTTGGCGACTTCACTGTAGTGGGGGCAGGCGCAGTGGTGACGAAGAGTTTTGAAGAAGGGCATTGCGTCCTGGCAGGCAACCCTGCAAAGCTGATCCGAACACTTTCTAAAGAAGCCTGCGATGCAAG
>JAMIQN010000326.1:0-3964 GCA_035914595.1 Chitinophagaceae bacterium
TCCCCCTCCCGTGGTGCCACTTCGATGATAGCTTCCTGAGGGTTGAAGCCCCACATGCGCACCTGGGTCTCCATCGCATACTGGTCAGAAGGAAAAGCACCGGCCTCCATGATAATCTTGAACCGGTCTTTGGTGGGGCGGTAGAAAGAAAGCATGAGCAGATGCAGGTTCACTGTTAGGGTGTTTGCAGCCACTACTTCCTGCTTGTCGGCACCCACAATGCGGGCCAGGCTTTCAGAAAAAAGATGGTGGTAATAGAGCCAGGGGTTGGTAGCCTGGGTATGCCCTTCCACCCCAAAATCGGCCCAATCTTTCAGCTCCTTTTGCATCAGATAGCTGACACTTTTCGGTTGCAGACCAAGGGAATTGCCGCAGAAATAGCGAACATCTTTCTCCTCATGCTGAGGAAACAGGAATCTCTCGCGGAAGGAATAAAGCGTATCAGTCTGGTCTAAGCTGCGGGCGTAATCGGCGGAGGCTACAAAAGCTTCTGACATGCAGGGCGCGTTTTTCGTTGATAAGGGCGCAAAGGTAGCAGCCCGCGTTGAGGCAAGCAGGCCCTACCGACGCAGAGCAGCCTGCCACCGACAAAGCCGCGCCACAGGCCGCTTTTCAGGCGGGAGCGTACAGTCGGGAACCTGTATTTTAGCCGAAATTCAAAAACAATACAGAATGAAATCCATCCTGTCTATTGGGGCCATTATTCTGGCCATTGTGCTCATTGGCGGCTGCAGCTATAACGGCATGAACAGCTCTCGCCTGCAAGTTGATAATGCCTGGGCTCAGGTGCAAAGCGCCTACCAGCGCCGCGTGGATCTGATTCCGAATTTGGTGGCCACGGTGAAAGGGGCTGCTGATTTTGAAAAAAGCACCTACATCCAGGTGGCTCAGGCGCGCGCCGGCCAGTTGCACGACCTGACGAATGTGCCTGCCGACCAACTCACTCCTCAGCGCTTACAGGAAATTCAAAATGCAAATGCTCAGGCAGGTCAGGCGATGCGGACAGCCATCAGCGTAGCCATCGAAGCCTACCCGCAGCTTCGTGCCACACAAAATTTTTCCGACCTGCAAACGCAGCTTGAAGGCACTGAAAACCGCATCAATACAAGCCGGAACGCTTTCAATGATGCCGTGATGCAATACAACCGGAAGGTGACCAACTTCCCGGGCAACCTGCTTGCAGGCATGTTTGGTTTCAAGCAACGTGCTATGTTCCAGGCAGATGCCGGTGCTGAACATGCCCCGAAAGTGCAGTTCTAAACCATTTCAAAAATCAGTAGCACCCACCACTGAGGCTATCGCCTCTTCTGCAATTAAAGCGAGCTTCATTCATCATGTCCTTCTGGAAAAAGAAACCCTTGTTGCCGCGGGAAGCGCAGGACGCCGTGGTGGCGGCTATCCGCGAGGCAGAGGGTAAGACCAGCGGTGAGATACGGGTGTTTGTGGAGCCGCATTGCAGCTATATGAATGCGCTGGACCGAGCTACCGAGTTGTTTGCCCAACTAGGTATGGAGCAGACAGAAGCACGCAATGCAGTCATCGTGTATGTGGCATTAGCCGATAAACAATTCGCCATCTACGGCGATGAAGGCATTCATCAACGGGTGGGCGGAAATGACTTTTGGCAAACCGAGGCTGTAGTCCTAAAAACCGGTCTTTCCAAGGGCGATGTAGCCGGTGGTCTGGTGAATTGCATCCTCGAAATCGGCGCTGCGCTGGCTACGCATTTCCCCTTTGACCCCGACATTGAACGAAACGAATTGCCTGACGAAATCGTGTTTGGAAAATGAAGCGCCTTCTGCTGTTCGCAGCCTTTCTTTTTGCTGCAATTCCTTTGCTTTTGGCGCAGCCGGACAAGGACTTTCCTCCACGCCCTAACCCGCCCAGGCTTGTCAATGATTTGGCAGGTGTGCTCAGTCCTGATGAAGCTGCCCTTTTGGAACAAAAGGCAGAAGCATTTGAAGATTCAACCTCCAATGAGGTCGCTATTGTCACCCTGCGGAGCATCGGCAGCTACGAAGTGAGTGACTATGCCACACGCCTCGGCAATCGTTGGGGCGTTGGCAAGTCTTCGAAAAATAATGGCGTGTTGATCCTCGCTGCCATCAATGAGCATCGGGTGAATATTTCCGTTGGGAAGGGCCTTGAAGGTGCCCTCACGGACCTGGTCAGTGGTCGCATTATACGGGAAGAAATGGCGCCCGCCTTTCGCGAAGGCAATTACTATCGCGGCTTCGATAAAGCCTTGGATGCAGTAATGGCGGCGACCCGCGGCGAATACACTGCGGAGCCAAAGAAGAAAGGGATGGCAGGCAGTGTTTTCACATCGATACTCGTTGTCCTCATCCTCCTCATTATCCTTCGCAAGATTGGCGGCGGCGGCGGTGGTGGCTACATGAGTCGGCGCGGTGCTGGCGGATTTGGCACCGGATTCCTCACGGGCAGCATCCTTGGTGGAATGGGCAGCGGTGGCTGGGGTGGAGGCTCTTCGGGCGGTGGTGGATTTGGTGGCTGGGGTGGAGGCAGTTTCGGAGGAGGCGGCGCCAGCGGTGGCTGGTAACCATAAGTAAGGAGCATTCGCAATCCTTCTCCACAAAAAAGAATGATAAACGAAGGGGCTGTCAACACCGATAAAGCTTCCCTTATACAGTGTTGTTTCATTGAAATCTTATTGGAGCTTCCGCAATGCGCGGCGTGCTTGCCGGCGTTCATGGCCCGGGCCTTCTGCAACCACCTTTTGCAATAGCTCCACAGCTCGGGGGCGTTGGCCCAATGCCTCATAGCACTCCGCTGCAAGAATCATAGAACGATACCGCGTGATCATGTCCGGGCTTTTCATCCCTTCCTGATAGGCCTTCAATGCAGATTCTACGCTACCACGGCTGTAGGATTCCGGCTTCCCATTCGGCGTTGTAGCGTCTGATGTCAAGTCATCAGAAGCAGCAGATGTAGTGGCTGGCCGATTCTCTGCGGATTCGCTCGCACCTGCCTGATTCGCATTTCGGGTAACAGAAGTCTTCTCTGTGGCCGGTACTGACATAGCAGCGGGCGCTTTTGCCGCAACCATCTTTGAAGAAGATGCAAGCACTGCCTCGTGATTCGAGGCCGGAACATGCGTTACATCCACATGTTGGGTAGCCATCGGCTCGGCAGGTGCCGGGCTCAGCGACTTCAGTTCCGAGGAAACTTCGGGTACGTGTTGCTGCGTAGTATTCGGAGTTGTGGCAACCGGCTGCGGAGCGGTGCTGTGCGGAGCCGAAACGGCAAGCGATGGCACCGGCGCTTCCCCTGACCTTCTGTGTTCAAAAGCCCAGACAAGGCCCATCAGCAACAGCAGGCCCGCAGCGATAGAACCTACGCGCCAAAAGAGCGGCATATGGCGTTCCCGGCTGGCACTGTGGGCCGGCAATGCAGCCGCGGGTGCCATTGAATTCAGGTGAATCTGTGGAGAGATATTGTCGAAATGCTCCTTTAGGAATCCGCTATTCAGTGCTGCGATAGCCTGCAACGATTCTTCCGACAACTCTTCAAAGCCTTCAAGCGCCACCCGACACAAGGGGCAGGAATTGAGATGCACCTGCGTAGCATGCACCTCCTCGGGCAGCATGGAGCCGCTGAGGTAGTCCCTCATTTGTTTGCGTGTGAGGCAAACACTTTGGTCGAGTATGTGCAACAATTCTTCTTTCATTGCCTACAGCGCTTTCGTCGTATGAATCAGGTGCGCGAGTCTGATTCTTAAGTTTCTCCTGCCATTCTGAATATGGCTTTTTACATCCGCAACCCCCCAGCCGGTAGCATTCGCAATTCCCGCATAGGACATCTTGTGAAGATAAAAAAGTGTGATACAGGTCTTCTGAGGGTCATTCAATGCAGCTACGGCCTGCTCCAGTTCGTTGAGTAATGCTTCACGCTCTGGCATGGGATGCAGCGGCTCCTCAAATTCCATATCCGCCGGCAGAGAGAT
>JAMIQN010000327.1:0-5730 GCA_035914595.1 Chitinophagaceae bacterium
CTATCATTTAGAGCGCAATATCAAGGAGAAGCTGATTGCGGATGATGGCAGCAAGGTGTACGACTTTTCGCTGACGAAGAACATCGTGTGCATGTTGCTGAGCGTGGCACTGATGCTGTGGATTTTTATCTCCGTAGGCAGGAAGTATAGCCGCCAGGGTTCCGGCAAGGCGCCGAGCGGTTTCCAAAATGCGCTGGAGCCGATCATCATGTTCATGCGTGATGAAGTGGCCAAACCCAACCTGGGTTATCAGTACATGCGCTTCATGCCGCTCATCCTGACTGTATTCTTCTTCATCTGGATCAACAGCATGTTGGGCCTGCTGCCGTTCGGATTCAACTTCACCGGCAATATCGCGGTGACCTTTTGCCTGTCGGTTGTCTCCTTCGTAGTGATGGTAGCTACGGGTAACAAGCATTTCTGGTCGCACCTGTTCAATCCTCCGGGCGTGCCCTTAGGTATTAAGCTCATCCTGGTGCCGATTGAAATCATTTCTCTGTTTGTGAAGCCCGTCGCCCTGACGATTCGTCTTTTTGCCAACACCCTGGCCGGCCACATCGTGATCCTGAGCTTCATTTTCATGATTTTCATTTTTGGCGCAATCAGCAAAGTGGTGGGCATTTCGTTCATTCCGGTGTCTGTGTTCTTCGCCATTTTCATGTTCTTCCTCGAGCTGCTGGTGGCCGCCATTCAGGCATTCATCTTCGCCAACCTCACAGCAGTGTTTGTTGGTCAGTCCATTGAAGAGCCACATCATGGCGACGCCGGCCACGACCACCATCTGGCTACCGCTATCAATGAAGAGACCGGCCAGAGCTATCACATCAGCCAACAGGAACTCATCGCTTAAACCAACAATGAGCTGCTTCGCAGGAGGCGGCTCGGGAACCTCATACTCCACTCTTTTTTTTCACCCAAATCCATAGTAACATGTCGTTGTTGAACACAATTCTGCTTGCTGCTGATGCTGGCCTCGGTCATGCCGGTGGTGCCATTGGTGCCGGTCTGGCTGCCCTGGGCGCCGGTGTTGGTATCGGTCAGATTGGCCGCGGTGCTGTAGAAAGCATCGCCCGCCAGCCGGAAGCCTCCGGAGACATCCGCGCGAACATGATCCTGACGGCCGCCCTTGTAGAAGGTGTGGCTCTGTTCGGGGTTATCGCCGGCATCCTGGCCATCGTACTGTAATAAGTACAGCAGGAAAACCATTGGTCTGCGCCCAACGCACAGGGCCGCGGGCGCAGGCCATCCTTCCTTTCGACTCCGACAAGATTTGCGACTGAAAAATTTTCAACCCCTCACCCAAGTAAAGCTGCCCCATAGAAAATGGATTTGTTAAGCCCCGAACTCGGCCTGATGGTCTGGACGCTGCTGGCGTTCCTGATCGTTCTGTTCATCCTGAAAAAGTTTGCCTGGAAGCCAATCCTCCAAACCCTCGGCGAACGCGAGCGTGGCATTGCCGATAGCATCGCCGCTGCCGACCGCGTCAAGCAGGAAATGGCACAAATGCAAAACGAGAACGAAAAACTGATGGTGCAGGCCCGCGAAGAGCGCACGCAGATGCTGCGCGAAGCCAAGCAGATGAGCGAGCAGATTATTGCAAAAGCCAAAGAAGACACCAAGGCGATTACGGATAAGATGATCTCCGATGCCCAACAGCAAATCAACCAGCAAAAGCTGGCTGCGCTGACGGATGTGAAGAATCAGATAGGCAGCCTGGCAGTGGACGTAGCTGAAAAAGTGCTGCGCCAGAAGCTGAATGCCGATGATGCCCAAAATGCCTACAACAGCCTGCTGAGCCAGGAAATCAGCCTGAGCTAATCATTTTCCGAATCAAGCCAAGTATCTGCTGAAAGATGCAAAATCCCCGTCTCGCCTCCCGCTATGCCAAGAGCCTGATAGACCTGGCCGTGGAGCAGAACGTCCTGGAGCCAACCCTGCAGGATGTGCAACTGATAGATGCTACGATCCGCGCCAGCAGCGAATTTGCGATGGTGCTGCGCAGCCCCGTTATCAAGGCCGACAAGAAGCAGGCAGTGTTTGATGCCGTGCTGGGCCCGAAGCTGGGCATGCTGACCCGCTCGTTTGTGAAGCTCATCACCGACAAGGGCCGGGAAGCTAACCTCGCAGAAATTGCTGCTGCTTTTATTGGCCAGTATCGCGAGATGAAGCACATCGCAAGCGTGAAGCTGATTACGGCCACGCCGGTAAGCGAAACAGTGAAAGAAGACATCCGCAAGAAGGTGGCTGCGGCTATGCCGGGCAAGTCTGTTGAGATGTCCACTGAGGTGAAAGCAGAACTGATTGGCGGCTTTGTGCTGGAGATGGGCGACCGTCTAGTGGATGCCTCTATTCGTCGCGACCTCAGCGATATCCGCAAGCAATTCCTACAAAATCTTTACGTACAGAACATTCGATAAACGGCGATTTCCGTTTCCGGATCAACATAAACTCATTCAAGAATCTAACTAACAACTATGGTGGACATCAAGCCAGATGAAATAAGCGCGATTCTGCGCCAGCAACTCACCAATTTCGATTCTGGCGCATCGCTGGAAGAAGTAGGTACCGTTCTCACCGTGGGCGATGGTATTGCCCGCGTTTATGGCCTTAGCTCGGTCCGTCAGGGTGAGCTGGTACAGTTTGAAAACGGTGTACAGGCTATCGCCCTGAACCTCGAAGAAGACAACGTCGGGGTGGTAATGATGGGTGATTATTCCGAAATCCGCGAAGGTGCCAAGGTGCGTCGTACCGGTCAGATTGCCTCCATCAAGGTGGGCGAGGGCATGTGCGGCCGCGTCGTGAACACCCTGGGTCAGCCTATAGATGGTAAAGGCCCCATCAAGGGAGAACTTTATGAGATGCCCTTGGAGCGCAAGGCCCCGGGCGTCATCTTCCGGGAGCCGGTAAAGGAGCCGCTGCAAACCGGTATCAAGGCTATTGACGCGATGATTCCCGTCGGCCGCGGCCAGCGCGAATTGGTGATCGGCGACCGCCAGACCGGCAAGAGCGCCATCTGCGTGGATACCATTATCAACCAAAAGGAATTTTTCGAAGCCGGCAAGCCGGTTTATTGCATCTACGTGGCCATTGGCCAAAAAGCTTCTACCATCGCTCAGGTGATGAAGACGCTGGAGGACAACGGCGCGATGGCTTACACGATCATCGTGGCAGCCTCTGCTTCTGACCCAGCTCCGCTCCAGTTCTACGCTCCGTTTGCGGGTGCAGCCATTGGCGAATTCTTCCGCGATACCGGACGTCCCGCTCTGGTGGTGTATGATGACCTTTCCAAGCAGGCTGTTGCCTACCGCGAAGTGTCGCTGCTGCTGCGTCGTCCGCCAGGCCGTGAAGCCTATCCCGGTGACGTATTCTACCTCCACAGCCGCCTGCTGGAGCGTGCCGCGAAAGTGATCTCCAACGACGATATCGCGAAGAACATGAACGACCTTCCGGAAAGCCTGAAAGGCATCGTGAAGGGAGGTGGTTCGCTGACGGCATTGCCCATTATCGAAACGCAGGCCGGTGACGTGTCTGCCTACATCCCGACCAACGTAATCTCCATCACCGACGGTCAGATCTTCTTGGAATCCAACCTCTTCAACGCAGGTATCCGCCCGGCCATCAACGTAGGTATCTCCGTGAGCCGCGTGGGTGGTAACGCGCAGATCAAGTCTATGAAGAAGGTGTCCGGTACGCTGAAGCTGGACCAGGCTCTGTACCGCGAGCTGGAGGCTTTCTCCAAGTTCGGTGGCGACCTGGATGCGGCTACCAAGAGCGTGATTGACAAGGGTGCCCGCAACGTGGAAATTCTGAAGCAGCCTCAGTTTAGCCCCTATTCTGTAGAAAAGCAGGTGGCCATCATCTACCTCGGAACGAACGGCCTGCTGCGCAATGTGCCTGTGAAGAATGTGCGTGCATTTGAAGAGCAATTCCTTCGCGAAATGGAATTGAAGCACCCTGAAGTGTTGGCTGAATTCAAGAAGGGCAACCTGCCTGAAGACGGCATTGCCAAGATGACGAAGCTGGCTGAAAGCGTGGCTTCTTCGTTCAAGAGCTAAGCAAATTCAGAAACTCGATTTGATAAGATCCCGGCCTCTTTGGAGCGCCGGGATTTTTCTTTTGAGGGCGGTATTGCTGTGCAAAAACTCGAAATGATGGGTCTGAAGTATGCGGTTAATGAGGGTGGCATTACGGCCCGGAATCAGCGTCTTAAGCAGCATTGTGGGCATTGGTTTCACATGGTGCCGGGACGGGTAGGAATTGCTTCCTGATCGCCATACTTGCGATTGAGTTGAAGGGTTGCACGCAAGGCGTGGTTCTTCGTTCTTTAAAAGGGGCGATGAATGAAGCCGGGTAAGGTTTTCGCGATTTTCTTGTAGAAGAATGCAGGCGCCATCAAGACCTGAAAATGACCTCTGATTTTGGAGCGATTAAGCGTAGCATTCTGAGCGTTTTTTTCCAAAATTTTGAAAGAAGCATGTTCAACTCGGAAGAAGGAAGGATCTGCAAAACGTCAGAATTATTCACGTGCGAAGGAGCAGGCGATGGAAAGAATTGCCTGAGTTTGCCCGTCATTTTTCAACCCTTTCAAAGCCATTTTTATTGCGCTTTTGAGGCGATGATTTTTTGATTGAATGGGGCCTTCGAAGCACATCAAAAGGGGCAAACGATGCAGCAAATTGAAAGTCGTTCCGTTCGATTTTAGAGCATACAAATGGAGGCTTTTTTCAGGTAAAACGGAACCCTGAATTGTGCAAACAACCTGAGAAAAGAAACCGTACGAAAGCCTTTGCCGGAGCGGTTTTTAGAAGGGGGGCACTTGAGAGTTTGATTCGAATACGGCATGGTTGGGTACGATGATTTCGGCGCATGGATAAGTCTGCATCCAAGTACCTTTCAAGCATGCCAAACCGACTCATTCACGAACAAAGCACTTACCTCCTGCAGCATGCCCACAATCCTGTGGATTGGTACCCCTGGGGCGATGAAGCGTTCGAGAAAAGCAGACGCGAACACAAGCCTGTGATTGTGTCCATCGGCTATGCTGCCTGCCACTGGTGCCACGTGATGGAGCGTGAATCTTTCGAGGATACGGCTACTGCGCAGTACATGAACGAGCACTTCGTTTGCGTGAAGGTGGATCGCGAAGAGCTGCCTGATGTAGATGCGTATTTCATGGACGCGGTGCAGGCTATTTCAGGCTCGGGAGGATGGCCGCTCAATGCCTTTGCCACTGCAGACAGAGTGCCTTTTTACGGAGGCACCTATTTCCCGCCAAGGCCTTCGTTTAACCGTCCTTCCTGGATGCAGGTGTTGCAGCGAATGCATGAAATATGGACCTCGCAGGCGGCAGAAGTAGCTGCGCAATCGAGCCAGATGGTGCAGTATCTCCGGCAGGTATCATCGGTGCCCACACACGCAGCCTCCATGCCGACGAAAGAGGATTGCCGGACCGTGGCGACCACTTTGTTACGCAGTGCTGATTCAGACTGGGGCGGCTTTGGCGCTGCGCCAAAATTTCCGAATACGGATGCGCTCACTTTCCTGCTGGAGCACTACATCTATGTCCGCGATGAAGCGGCTCTGGAGCACTGTCTGCATAGCCTTGACCGAATGATTGCCGGAGGCATCTATGACCAGATTGGAGGCGGCTTTTGCAGGTACAGCACGGACAGGCAATGGCTTGCTCCTCACTTTGAGAAAATGCTCTACGATAACGCGCTTCTTGTGTCG
>JAMIQN010000328.1:0-10445 GCA_035914595.1 Chitinophagaceae bacterium
TCATCTTGCAAAAACAAAATCACCGGTGGCTCTGTTTCCGTTTTCTGAATAAGAATGGAAGGCGCCAGCAGCAAGGCCCAGACGAGTCCGATCAGTAGGCTGCGCAGCAAGGCCGTCAGCCAGGGTAGGGGAACGGCGCGGCGACGGTCGGCACGATAACAGAAATAGCCTGCCGCAAGAGTGCTGGCAAGAGCAAGAATCCAGAGGAAGATGAGCATGAAAGGTGCCGCAGGCTAAGACTGCAATTTAGGGGCTGTCCACCTGCTCCATTTTCCGGATGACAGAAGCCTGGACACCGCGGTAGGAACGGCGGCGATTCAAATATTCTGTTTCGGGATAATTTTATTTTCTCATCCTCCCTTGCCGTCACGCTGCACGCCCCGAATGCAGTTTGACCCCATCTCCGGATGAATTCCGGTTTCCCAATCTGCTCTTTTTACTCTTAAGGCAACAACTATGAAACGTGCGGCACTCATCGGATTCTGGTGCTATATCGCCCTCGTTTGCGTGGCCGGCTTTTGGGGTGCATTCATCAATCCCTGGTTTGACCATCGCTGGCTTTATCACATAGATGTGCGGGCCCTGCCGGATTTTGAGCGGATCAATATGCTGTCGCAATACCGCTTTCTGCGCGCGCTGGAATTGAGTTTTGGCGTCATCAGTGTGTCGTTCGTGAAAGAAATTTTCAGCGAAGCCCGCTTCAATCGGCTCTACCTGATGGGCATGGGTGCCGGCACTTTAGGGCGCATCATTTCCCTCATTTTTGATGGCAATCCGAGTGGCTGGATGTGGGTGTTTTTGGTGTTTGAAGCCGTCGCCTGGATCCTGATCTTTTTGTTTGCACGAAAAGAGATTTACGGGAAGAATACAGCGCATTGATGCCGCAATATGCTTCAACGATGTCTTCCTGAATTTCTTAAATCCTTTTAGCTGACATACAACCATGCCCCGAGTTGCACTGCCAGCCCGATGACGTAGCCGGACCACAACTCAAACGGGGTATGCTCGCGCAAAATCAGGCGGGCCGTGCCTACCAGTCCGCCAATTAAAATCGCAGCAAAAAATGCGGGCAGCATATTGAACGGCGATAGAAACAGTAGCACCGTCATGATGCCGATAGAGCCGCCCGCAGCCGTCGTGTGCATGGACACTTTGAAAAAGATGGAGCAGATGAAAAGCAGGATGATGCCCCAGAAAGCGCCCAGCACCAAGATGTCTATGATCTTGGGCACGTCCGGCAGATTGCTGAACACTTGTTGTAACCAGAAATAGAAAATCATGGTGGCGATAAGCGGAATCACGCGGTCGCGGGCCACCCGCATCTGAATGCTCTGCACGAATCCCAGCGCCCGTCCCAGCAAAGTGGTGAACAGCGGGAAGAAGATGGACAGCATCACCAGGGTGCCAAAGCGCCACAGCAGCGTCTTGGTAGTCATGCCGGCAAACTCAGCAGGCTGCAACCTCCATATCACGAGGCTCATCAGCGCGGGCATGAAAATGGGGTGAAACAGGTAGGAGATGAAGGTGGCGGCTACCTGCATCCATCGGGGTCCGATAGGCGTGGGGGCCTTGGGCTTCAGGGCTTGCTCCTGCGGGGCGGGGCTTGCTTGCATAAATGCGCTATTCAAGATTGGAAGAAAGCCAGCGACTGATTTCGTCGAGGCTCATGTTCTTTCGTTTGGCGTAGTCTTCGAGTTGGTCCTGCTGAATTTTTCCCACTCCGAAATAGCCACTCTTCGGATGCGAAAAGTACCAGCCACAAACAGAAGCGGCGGGGTACATAGCCAGCGATTCAGTGAGTTGAATACCGGCATGGCGGCTGGCATCCAGCAGTTCGAAGAGCTTGTATTTCTCGGTATGGTCCGGGCAGGCGGGATAGCCCGGTGCGGGACGGATGCCCTGATATTTTTCGTGAATGAGGTCATCGTTGCTTAACTGCTCATCGGGCGCATAGCCCCAAAATTCGCGACGCACCCGCGCATGGAGCAACTCGGCAAAAGCCTCTGCCAGGCGGTCGCTCATGGCCTGAAGCATGATCTTGTTGTAGTCGTCATGCGCGGCAATGAAACGCTCCAGGTGCGGCTCAATACCATGAACGGACACCGCAAAGGCGCCCATGAAATCTTGTGTGGGCGCGGGCGCAATGAAGTCGGCAAGAGAAAAGCTGGCCTGCCCTGCTGCCTTCTTAATCTGCTGGCGCAAATGCTCTAATTGCATCGTGCTGCCATCGGGACGGCGCAGCGAAATTGAATCGGGGCCGCTGCGCTGTGCTTCCCAAAAACCAACGACTCCTTTGGCCTTCAACCAGCCTTCAGCGATGATCTGGTCCAGCATGGCATTGGCATCGTTGTAGAGCCGCGTAGCTTCTTCTCCCACTTTCTCGTCTTCCAAAATGGAGGGATAACGACCACGAAATTCCCAGGTGATAAAGAAGGGCGACCAGTCTATGAACTTCCGAATCTCTTCCAGCGGATAATCTTCAAACGCCTTCACACCGGTGAAAGAAGGACGGGGTGCGACATAGCCATTCCAGTCAATAGAGATTGCATTGGACTGTGCATCTGCAAATGAGATGTATTGCTTCAAGGTCTTCTTACTCGCGAAATCGGCGCGCAATTTTTCATACTCCTGCGCAATGCCGTTCAGGAAAGCAGGGCGGGCCTCATCGCTCAGCAAGGCGCCGGCTACAGAAACGCTGCGGCTGGCATCCAGCACGTGCACCACACCCTGGTCGTAGGCTGGTTCAATGCGCACAGCGGTGTGCATCCGCGAGGTAGTTGCTCCGCCAATGAGCAGCGGCTGTTTCATGCCGCGACGCTGCATCTCTTTCGCCACATGCACCATTTCATCCAGCGAAGGTGTGATGAGGCCGCTGAGGCCAATCAGGTCGGCACCCATTTCCGTGGCGCGATCCAGAATCTTATCCGCCGGCACCATCACGCCGAGGTCTTCAATTTCGTAGCCATTGCAGGCCAGCACCACCCCCACGATGTTCTTACCAATGTCGTGAACATCGCCCTTGACGGTAGCCAGCAGAATTTTGGCGGCACCGCCCGTTTCTTCGTCCAGGAGGCCTTGTTGTTCCCGAAGTTGTTTCCGTTCCTCTTTCTCTTTTTCAATAAACGGCGTCAGAATGGCGACGCTTTTCTTCATCACGCGCGCGCTTTTCACCACCTGCGGCAGAAACATTTTGCCGGAGCCAAACAGGTCACCGACCACGTTCATGCCATCCATCAAAGGCCCTTCAATCACGTCGAGTGGTTTGGGGTATTTCAGACGAGCTTCCTCCGTATCCGTTTCGATAAAGTCGGTGATGCCGTTCACAAGTGCGTGGCGAAGACGTTCTTCTACCGTGCCTGCGCGCCAGGCGTCATCCTTCTTTGCCGATTTGTCTTTCGCCTTCACGGTTTCAGCAAAGGCCAACAGACGTTCGGTAGCATCTTCGCGGCGGTTGAGGATGACGTCCTCGCAAAGCTCCCGGAGCTGTGGCTCCAGCTCATCATAGACGGCAAGCTGGCCGGCATTCACGATGCCCATGTCCATGCCTGCGGCAATGGCGTGATAAAGGAACACGGAGTGCATCGCTTCGCGCACCAGCTCATTGCCCCGAAATGAAAACGAGATATTGCTAACACCACCCGAGATTTTCACCAGAGGCAGACGCTGCTTCAGGATGCGGGTTGCTTCGATGAAGTCCACCGCATAGTTGTTATGCACTTCAATGCCGGTGGCAATGGCAAAAATGTTGGGGTCGAAAATGATGTCCTGTGGTTGAAAGCCGGCCTGCTGCGTCAGGATGTCGTAGGCCTTGAGGCAGATGTCCACGCGACGCTCCAGCGTGTCTGCCTGACCTTTTTCATCAAAGGCCATCACTACGACGGCTGCGCCAAAAGCCTTGCAGATTCTGGCTTCGTGCAGAAATTTCTCCACCCCTTCTTTCATAGAGATGGAGTTGACGATACACTTGCCCTGGACGCATTTCAGGCCGGCCTGAATGATCTCAAACTTGGACGAGTCAATCATGACTGGGATGCGCGCGATGTCGGGCTCGCTCTGCATCTGATTCAGGAAGGCCGTCATGGCTGCAACACCATCCAGGAGGGCATCGTCCATATTGACGTCCAGAATCTGCGCCCCATTCTCTACTTGTTGGCGGGCTACGCTGAGGGCCTCTTCAAACAAGCCTTCGCGAATGAGACGAGCAAATTTTTTGGAGCCGGTAACGTTGGTACGTTCACCGATGTTGATGAAGTTGGACTCAGGCCGGATGCTGAGCGGTTCCAACCCGCTGAGGCGCAGGTAGGGATGGATGATAGACATGTGAAACCACAAAAAAGGATAGACAGAAGGCGCAAAAGTAGCCCAGTCGCTGGGGACAGCCTTCCATGAATCCGGGTCCTTCCTCAGCCTGCATCGTGGCTCGCCAGCTCCAGAAATTCCGCTTCCGTGAGGATGGAAACACTGCCCAGCTTCTTGGCCTTCTCCAGTTTGCTGCCCGCGTCTGCGCCCACCACGAGATAGTTGAGCTTACTGCTCACGCCCGAAAGAATGCTGCCGCCACGGGCCTCCACCATTGCTTCTGCTTCGCTTCTTTTCATCTGCGAAAGCGTGCCCGTAAACAGAAAAGTCTTTCCGCTAAAAATGCCTTCTGCCGGCAGCTCTGCCTTTTGAAGATTGGCCAGATTGACACCCGCATTTTCCAGCGCGTCTATCGTGCTGCGGGCATCGGCGTTGCGAAAAAAATGTGCGACAGAGGCCGCCACCTTGGGGCCTACATCATCCAGCGTGGCCAGACGCTCTTCATCCCAGTCGTAGAAATCACGGAGATGTGCGACGGCATGTGCCAGCGTCTTGGCCATCGTTTCGCCCACGTGGCGGATACCTAAACCGAAGATGAGCCGCGCCAATGGCTGTGTCTTTGATTTCTCAATCGCCTGCTTCAGATTCAGCACTGATTTTTCTCCAAAACCTCCCAAAGCAGCCACCTGAGACCAGTCAATATGGTACAGGCCGGGGATGTCTTGAAGGATGTGCAGCTCCAGAAATTTCCGGACGTTGCTGTCGCCCATGCCGCGGATGTCCATGGCGTCTTTGGAGCAGAAATGGATGATGCGTTCGGCCACCTGCGCGGGACAGGCGATGTTGATGCAGCGCCAGACGGCTTCGTCCTCGGGCCGCTCTAATGGATGATTGCAGACGGGGCATTCACTCGGATATACAATCTCCTGCTCGCTGCCATCGCGCAATTCCTCCAATGCTTTCACGATGTAGGGAATCACATCGCCGGCCCGCTCCACCAGCACGGCATCGCCAATACGCAGGTCTTTTTCGCGAATGACATCTTCGTTGAAAAGAGAAACCGAACTCACCATCACACCACCAATGGGTACGGGGTCAATTTTGGCAACCGGCGTAACAGAACCCGTGCGGCCCACACTGAAAATCACCTGACGCAGGCGGCTGGTAGCCTGACGTGCCGGCAGCTTGAAAGCAACAGCCCAGCGCGGATGGTGCGAGGTCATACCCAGCTTTTCCTGCAGCGCGAAATCATTGACTTTGATGACAAGGCCATCTACCTCAAAAGGCAGTTCGTCACGGCGTGCCGCAAAGCTGTCGCAGTAGGCAATGACCTCCTCAATACTGCGGAAGAGATGCAACTCTTTGGCAGGTGTTGGGAATCCCTGGGCATGCAGCCAATGGAGGGCTTCGTAGTGGCTGCGATGAAGCGGTGCCCCGGCATCATCGCTTCGGTCCAATTCTGAAATATGATACAGAACGGCACTCAGCTTCCGCTTGCTCACCTCGTTTGGGTCCAACATGCGGAGGGTGCCACTGGCCGCATTGCGAGGATTGGCCAAAGGCGCCAGCCCTTCCGCACTGCGCTGTGCATTGAAGGCAGCAAATACATCTTTATGAATGACGACCTCCCCTCTGATTTCAATTTGCCGCACCTGGCTCTTTGAAAAGGGCGCTGAGAGCGGGATGGAGCGAATCTGCCGCACGTTCGGCGTGATGTCTTCGCCTACGACGCCATCGCCCCGCGTGGTGCCGCGCAGCAGCATATCATTTTCATAAATGAGCGAGATGGAAGCACCATCATACTTAGGTTCCACACAATATTCCACCACCACACCTTCACCCGCGCCGGCCTGCACTTTTCGATGCCAGTCGAGGAGGTCGGCAGCATTGTAGGTGTTGTCCAGCGACAACATGGGCGTAAGGTGGGCCACGCTCGGGAACCGCTCGGAGAGGGCATTGGCCACACGCTGCGTGGGCGAATCGGGCAATACCTGATCGGGCCATTGCGCTTCGAGATGCCGCAGCTTTTTGAAGAGAGCATCATACTCCACATCCGCAAGGGCCGGGTCACTTTCCACATAGTAGCGCCAATCTGCCCAGCGCAAGACTGCTGCAAGACGCGGCATCAAATCGGGGGCATCGGAGGCAGCCATGAGGGCTTTGGCATCCTGAAAAAAATGTTGTTCCTGGGCAGGCGTGTACATGGGCGTAAAAGTAGGATGAGGCATAGCCTGCGCCGGGCCTCTGCTGCTTTCGGTCCTACTTTTACCGCATGAGCGATACCCCCAGGATTGGCATCTCAATAGGCGATATCAACGGCATAGGGCCCGAAGTGATCGTAAAGACTTTTTCAGACCCGCGGATGTGTGAACGCTGTACGCCGGTGGTCTTTGCTTCCGGTCGTTTTATGGAAGGATTTCGCAAGAGCCTGGGCGATACTTCACTTTTTATTACAAAAGATTTTGCGCAGCTCCAGCCGGGCAAACTCAATGTTTTTTCATGCTGGGAAGAAGAAACGCCGGTGCAACCCGGCAAGCTCACCGATGCCGGTGGCAAGTATGCCATTCGTTCCTTGCAGGTGGCTACTCAATGCCTGAAAGACGGCGATGTGGACCTGCTGGTGACCGCCCCGATTCATAAAGGCAATACCCACACTTCGGAGTTTCCTTATACCGGCCACACTCCTTTTTTGAAAGAAGCCTTTGCTGCGAAGGACGTGTTGATGCTGCTCTGTAGCGGTGCGCTGCGCGTGGCGCTGGCCACCGAGCATGTGCCGATTGAAAAGGTGGCACCACTGATTACCCGCGAGCTGCTCACCACGAAACTGACCCTGCTCCGCGAAAGCCTGGTGCGTGATTTTGCCATTGAAAAACCGCGCATTGCAGTGCTGGGCCTCAACCCTCATTCCGGCGATGAAGGGCAGATTGGCAAAGAAGAAATGGAAGTAATCCGGCCTTTGATGGAGCAGCTTCAGAATGCCGGTCATCTCATCTACGGGCCTTACAGTGCCGATGCCTTTTTTGCACGCGGCAGCTATCGCCATTTTGATGGGGTGATGGCCATGTATCACGACCAGGGCCTGATTCCGTTCAAGACCCTGGCTGCCGGCGAGGGGGTGAATTTCACGGCAGGGTTGCCCGTCATCCGCACATCTCCCGATCATGGAACCGCCTTCGACATAGCAGGCCAGGGCATTGCAGACCCCTCTTCTTTTCGCGAAGCTGTGTTTATGGCGATGGACCTCTGGCGCAATCGTCGCGACTACCTCGAAGCCACTGCCAACCCCTTGCGCCGGGGTAAAATGCAGCGCGAGCGCTATTGACCGAGCCTACGGCAGAAACAAGGAACTTGCAAGACGATATTCGTTTCAGGCCTTTGTGCTACGCCTAACGGCATTTCTCCTTCATGCTCATCGAATCCTTTCACGAGCTTATTGGCCAGATTGTGCAACGCCCGCTTTCATCGCTGGGTGTGGTGGCCAACCTAATCATTATTGAGAGCCTGTTGTCGGTGGATAATGCCGCTGTGCTGGCCACCATGGTGCTGGACCTGCCCAAAGACCAACGCCCGAAAGCCCTGCGCTATGGCCTCCTCGGAGCCTATGTATTTCGAGGCGTAGCGCTGCTTTTTGCTGCTATGCTCATCAGCATCTGGTGGGTGAAACCGCTGGGTGGCATTTACCTGCTGTGGCTCGCTTCCCGCTATTTTTTCCGGCGCATCCGGCAGGCAAAATCCCTGACGCCCCATGAGGAATTGGAAGAAAAAAAACAGAGCTGGCTTTACAAGAAAACCCTCGGTATGCTGGGCCCGTTTTGGGCTACGGTGGTGATGGTGGAGTTGATGGATGTAGCCTTTTCCATAGACAATGTCATTGCCGCGAATGCCTATAGTCGCAACATTATCCTGATCTGGGTCGGTGTATTTATAGGCATCCTCGCCATGCGATTTGTGGCGCAGAGTTTCGTTCGTCTGATGGAGCGCTATCCATTTCTGGAAGCCTGTGCCTACACCGTCATCGCGCTGCTGGGCATCAAGCTGACCCTCGCCGGCATTTCTCATTTTCACCCCTGTAGTGCCTTTGCGTTGTTTATGGAAGGGCCGAATGACTGCCTGCTGTCGCAGGGGAAAAGCCTGCCTGTGGGCGAGCATCCGCAAGTGTGGGGCGATCTGCTGACCTCCGGCCTCAGCCTGCTCATCTTTTTTGTGCCCGTACTGAGTTCTCTACTTTTCAACTGGCCGCGTCATCACAGGCTGCCACCCGAGGAATAGGCTCATGAATCTGTGGTTGCTTGAAAGAAATAACATCTGGTTTCCCGACCCTGAGGATGCCCTGCCCGACGGCCTGTTGGCTATTGGCGGCGACCTGCGCCCGGAGCGACTGATACTCGCGTATCGAAGCGGCATTTTCCCCTGGTTCAATGAAGGCGATCCCATTTGTTGGTATAGCCCCGACCCGCGCTGCATTCTTTTTCCCGACAAGCTGCACGTCAGCCATAGCATGCGCCAGGTGTGCCGGAACGGCCATTTTGAATACCGATTTGATACTGCTTTTCGCGAGGTGATGGAAGGCTGTGCCTCAGCGCCGGGACGCGGGCCCGATGCCACCTGGATCAATTCTGAAATGTTGGAAGCCTATCAAAGGCTGCATGCAATGGGGATCGCGCATAGTGCCGAGGCCTGGCACGAAGGCCGTATGGTGGGTGGCTTATACGGTCTGCGCATGGGCCGCGTTTTTTGGGGTGAAAGCATGTTTTCCCTGCAGAGCAATGCCAGCAAATTTTGCCTGATCAAAATGGTAGAGCAGCTTGCCGCAGAAGGGTTGCGATTTGTGGATTGTCAGATGCCCACGGCACATCTGGCGAGCCTGGGTACAGAGGCCATTTCGCGACGGAATTATCTGAGCTTATTGCGCGAAACGCTGCAGGAGGAATGATGCCTCTTTTCAACTGCGCAACCAACTACCGTAATTAGTGTATAGATGCAGCAGGTAGTACGATGTATTTTTGTGCGTTGGTGCCAAGCCTTTCTTAAAATCGGTAGGCGGGCCCTTCCACACACACACAATTTTTTGCTGCGATGATGCGCACCATGAACCGAACGGAAATTATCTCCCGTATTAACGCTTTCCTTGAAGAAGATTTTGAGGCCGACCCTGCCGGGCTTGTAGCGGAAGCTCCTTTGAAAGAAGCTCTTGAGTTGGATTCGCTTGATTACATAGACCTGGTTGTTGCCATTGAGCAGCATTTTGGTTTTAAGGTGAAGCCTGAAGATTTTCAGACCATGCACACCCTGGGTGATTTCTACAGCTATGTGGAGGCCCGCGTGTAAGGCACTTCTATTCTCAAATTCTTTTTAGCGAATTCGGAATCGGCGGCCTCCTCTTCCGGTGGGTCTGTTAAACTATTTCCACAATGCCGGGAGGGCGGGCGCTGCAAGGAGAACCGGAGTCGGGAGCGCTTCCAATCCCTTTAGCCTTTTTTCGCAGGATGAATATGCCCGACACGGGAAAGGAACTCAGTCGTGAGCACAACGCCACTACCGCCGAAAAGGGCAAGGAGGCTTGGGCCGGTCGCTCGCGGGGCACGGGGCTGGGCTATCGGATTTTCATCGGCCTTCTTCATGCGGGCGGGCTAAAAGCTGCCTACCGTTTGCTGCATATCGTAGGTCTTTACTACCGCCTTTTTGCAAAGTCGGCAACGCGGCCCTTGCATTATCTCTACGAAGTGCGGATGGGTCTTTCCACGAAAGAAAGCCGGCACCTGATCCGGCGAAATATCTACTTCTTCGGTCAAACACTGATAGACAAAATCGCAGTGCTGACAGGTGGCGCCGACCAACTGAGCTTTACGCACGAAGGCGTGCAACATCTGGAAGAGTTGGCGGCATCTGGCACCGGCGGGCTGGTGGTGTCGGCCCATCTCGGCAACTGGGAAATTGCCGGCCACATGCTCCAACGGGTGCAGGTGCCAATCAATGTACTGATGTATGACGGCGAGGCCGAAAGGATGAAAGAACTGATGGCCCGCTACGAGCAAAAACGGTCGTTCAACATCATCTATATCCGCGAAGACCTGAGCCATATTTATGAGATGTCGGCGGCACTGCGGCGGGGTGAATTGATCTGCCTTCATGCCGACCGGTTCAGG
>JAMIQN010000329.1:0-5792 GCA_035914595.1 Chitinophagaceae bacterium
CAACATCGCCCTCATTCTGAATATTTTGTTCACAATTGGTATCCTTTCGGCCCTGCACGCTACGCTAACCATGCCGGGTATCGCCGGTCTGGTGTTGACGATTGGTATGGCTGTGGATACGAACGTGATCATTTTTGAACGAATCAAAGAAGAGCTTGCGATAGGCAAGAGTTACCATCAGGCAGTTCATGATGGATACATACGATCCTACGCACCTGTCCTTGATGGCCACATCACGCAGTTGCTGACGGCTGTGATTCTTTTCATCTTCGGTCTCGGCCCTGTGAAAGGCTTTGCTACGACTCAGATCATCGGCCTGCTGCTGTCGCTCTACTGTGGTATCCTCGTCAGCCGCCTGGTCACGGACATCTGGACGAAGCGTGAGCGCCACTTCAAGTACTTCACCAGCCTGTCCAAAACGATTTTCAGGAAGGCCCATTTCAAGTTTATTGAAGCGCGAAAGGTTACCTACATCATTTCTGTTGTAGTTCTCCTTTTGGGTGTTGGCTCCTTCATTCACGGCTTCGACTACGGTGTGGAATTTGCCGGTGGCCGCTCTTATGATATCCGTCTGGACAAGGAGCATCACGTTTCTGACATCCGCGAAAAGCTGAAACCCTTCTTTGGTGAATATCCCATCGTGAAGACTATCGGTACCAACCATACCTACAACATCACGACTTCATTCCTGATTACAGACCCGAGCAAGAATGCCACCGATAGTGTTCGCAATACGCTGTATCGTGGCTTGAAGGCCGGCGGATTTATCAGCCCCAGTATGACGCAGTCGGCCTTTGACGAGTACGTCAGGACGCAGGGACAGGAGCGTACCGTTCTTCCGATTATCTCCGAAGATTTGAAGCGAGGTGCGGTCAAGGCAACCGTCATTGCACTGCTCTGTATCTTCTTGTACATCCTGGTGCGCTTCCGCAAATGGCAGTATTCACTGGGTACGATCCTGTCGTTGCTGCACGATGCCTGTGTGACACTCGCCGTGTTCTCGTTCTTCCGAGGGCATGTGCCGTTTGCGCTTGAAATTGACCAGCACTTCATTGCCGCGCTGCTGACCGTAATCGGCTTCTCGATGAACGATACCGTAATCGTATTTGACCGCGTTCGCGAGTACTTCCGAAAGAATCCGGGGGAAAGCAAGCACAGCGTCATCGACCGCGCAATCAACGACACTTTGAGCCGTACCATCATGACCTCGCTCACAGTGTTCCTGACTATCCTCATCCTGTTCATCTTTGGCGGAGAGGCAACCAGAGGCTTTGCCTTCGCCATGTTGATTGGTGTGGTTGCAGGTACTTACTCGTCCATCTTCGTGGCTGCTCCCATCCTCGTGGATATGGACAAGAAGGACTCACTTAAGAATGAGGTGGACAAAGAAGCTCGTATCAAAGAGCTCAAGAAGCTCGCGTAACTCGGGAATTTTCTTTTCAAATCCATGGCCGCCGGTGATCTCCGGCGGCCATTTTTTTTGCCTTGCGAGCGGATAATAACCGGCTTCTGTTCAGAATTGTTTTTGGCTGGCGGCTGCTATGAAGGATAGTTTTGTTTGAAAACCTACCGAATGGATACACGCGATTTGCGCTTTCGAATCAGCCCGAGTGAAGCTCTCACCGGCGCCTGGAACACCACCTTCGCCCATTTTGGAATTTTTATTGGCTTCTCCATTCTCTACTTTATCGTCGCCTTTTCAGCAGGCCTGATTCCCTACCTCAACATCCTGATCAACCTGCTAGGCTTTGTCTTTGCATGCAGCCTCTACAGCGGGTTTGATGCTGCGCAAAAAGTGACAAAGCCCGATTTCGGTTCGTTGTTTTTATGGACACCACGCTTCGGAAAACTGCTCCTCGGCTATCTCGTCTATATCCTTCTGGTGGTAGCGCTCCTCATTCCGGCCATCGTGCTGATGATGATTACACTTGGTGCAGACTTCTTCATGAAGTTGGCAGCAGGTCCTTCCGGCTTTGTGTACATAGCGCAGGGAGCTTCCGCGACTTTTCTTCTCGGGCTAACTATTTTGGTATTAGCCGGCGCCGTCATGATCTACGTCCTGACTTTCGCATTTCTGTTTCTCCTGCAGTTTCGTGATTACAGCATTGGCGAAGCCCTCCGAACCAGCATCGCTGTGGGGCGCGAGAATGTAGGAGCAATCATCTGGTTTGTGATTATCTCAATCGGCCTTTCCATCCTGGGTTTTCTGGCCTGTGGCCTGGGCCTGCTCATCGCTGTGCCGCTGATCTACGGAATGCAGTTTCATATGCTCCGCAGCATCTTCCCCAATGAAGAATCAAATCAATGGGACTTCATGTCCGACAAGCAGCAGCCGAACGATTTCTTGTAGGCTTTCCTCTTATCTAAAACGACGGAAGTAGAACAGCAGGAAAAAGCAAAGGAGTGCGTCAAACAGGAGGAGTGCATCACTGATTTGATGCCAGAAGGAATCCTCTTTTGTAAGAAAATACAGGAGCAGATTGGCAGCTGTTAGTGCCATGAAGGCCATGGCAGCCCAACGCCGGCAGTCGCAGACGAACAGCCAGAGCGCTGCATACAGGAACAGCTCGATGGCAGTGCCCGCAGGAATAGGTTCCATCAGCACACCATTCGCCGCGAACGAAATCACGTTGAACAGAAACAGCGCTACAAGAAAGAGGCCGACGATGGGAAACACCACCGGCAACTGACGGAAAAACCGGTTGTAAAAACCTTGAAAGCTCATATCAGAAAAGGCGCAGCGACCTATTTGCCCAGCGCGTTGAGCACATCGTATTGGGTGAGGATATGGTAGGCGCCACTTTCATCAATGGCCAGCACGGCACCATTGTCTTTGTTCAGGAAGCGCGTGAGGCGGTCTATGGGCATGTCCATCTCCACCACGGGCAGGGCTGCTTCCATCACATCCGCCACTTTCATGTCGCGCAGGCCATCCTGCTCCATCATTCTTTTAAAAAGCCCCTGCTGCGTAATCGTGCCTGTCATCTTGCCGGCTTCTTCTACCGGAATTTGCTGGATGTTGTATTTGTTCATCAATTCCAGCACTTCTGCCACCAACTGCGATTTTCCAACAGTAACGAGGCGCCGCCGACCTAATCCACCCAGCAGATCCCGAACGGTGTTGACATCTAAAAAGCCGCGGTCCAGCATCCACTCATCGTTGTAGATTTTGCCCACATAGCGGCTGCCGTGGTCATGAAAAATGACGACTACAAAATCATCCGGCTTGAGCTTGTCTTTGAGTTGATTCAGCCCCGCTACCACGCTGCCTGCACTATAGCCGACAAACATGCCTTCTTCTTTGGCGATGCGGCGCGCCATGACTGCACCATCCTTATCGGTTACTTTTTCAAAAAGGTCTATGGCTTCGTGTTTGTAGTTCTGCGGCAGGAAGTCTTCACCGAATCCTTCACTCAGGTAAGGATGCACTTCCTTCATGTCCAGCTCGCCGGTGTCAAACCATTTTTTGAGCAGTGAGCCGTAGGTGTCAATAGCCCAGACCTGCACATTGGGGTTTTGCTCTTTCAGGTAGCTACCGATACCGGTGATGGTGCCGCCCGTGCCTGCCGCAACCACAAGATGTGTCACTTTCCCATCGGTCTGTTTCCAGATTTCAGGGCCGGTTTGCTCGTAATGTGCCTGCCGGTTGGCGAGGTTGTCATATTGGTTGACGTACCAGGAATTGGGCACTTCACGCGCCAGCCGCCGGCTGACACTATAGTAGCTGCGTGGGTCTTCGGGGTCCACATTCGTGGGGCATACGATCACTTCAGCGCCCATTGCTTTGAGAATGTCTGCCTTTTCCTTGCTCTGCTTATCAGTAGTGGTGAAAATGCACTTATAGCCCTTCACGATGGCAGCAATGGCCAGGCCCATACCGGTATTGCCGCTGGTGCCTTCAATGATGGTGCCTCCGGGCTTGATTTTGCCTTCCTGCTCCGCCACTTCCAGCATCTTCAAAGCCATCCGGTCTTTGATTGAATTGCCGGGGTTGCTCCATTCAATCTTTGCATAAACAGGGCAGGGCAGGCCGGCCACGACGCGATGCAGCCGAACGAGTGGGGTATCTCCAATAGTGCCCAGGATATTCTCAAAAACTTTGTGCATGATGGCGGGAATTGGCCGCGAAAGTAGCGCCAATGAAGGGGACTTGAAGAGATGATAGAACGGTCGCTGCCATCCTTCAAAACTTCTGTGCGCGAGTCAGCACTTTTCGAGTTTGATAGGAAGAGGGAGAAGCCTTAACACGGAAATGCTACTTCAACCTGCTAATTGCCTCAGCCATCCTTTGCATAGCCCGTTGCAATTGCTCCATGCCTGTTGCGTAGGAAATACGGATGCAGCGGTCATTGCCAAAGGCACCCCCATTCACAGTGGTGATGTGCGCGGTATGCAGCAGGAACATCGAAAAGTCTTCATCATTTTCAATGCGTGTACTGCCATCGCTCTTGCCAAAAAAGCTGCTGATGTTGGGGAAGGCATAGAAGGCCCCTTTCGGGTGGTTGATTTTCACGCCGGGCATCTTGCCAAGGGCATCAATCACAAAGTCGCGGCGCTCGCCAAAGGCGCGGGTCATTTCGCGGGTAGGTTGCAGATCGCCGTTGAGGGCAGTGATGGCTGCGCGCTGCGCAATGGAATTGGCACCGGAAGTGAATTGTGCCTGAAACTTATCGCAGGCCTGCGCCAATGCCTTGGGAGCCGCCAGATAGCCAAGGCGCCAGCCCGTCATAGCATAGCCTTTTGAAAAACCATTCACCACTATCACCTGCTCACGTATCGCTTCAAACTGGGCAATGCTTTCGTGCTTACCGCCAAAGTTGATGTACTCATAAATCTCATCGCTGACCACCACCACCTGCGGATGGCGTGCAAACACTTCCGCCAGTTGCTGCAGTTCGTCACGGCTATATACGGAGCCCGTAGGATTGCAGGGCGAGGAGAAAATGAACATCCGTGTCTTCTCCGTGATGGCCGCTTCTAACTGCTGTGCCGTGATCTTAAAATCCGCTTCGATGCCGGCAGGCAGATAGGCGGCCACACCTTCTGCAAGCTGCACCAGGGCAGAATAAGTGACCCAGTAAGGCGTCGGAATAATTACCTCATCACCCGGGTTGACGACACACTGAACGATGTTGGCCAGGGCCTGCTTGGCACCCGTCGAAACGATGATGTTTTCAGGCAGATAATGCAGCCCGTTATCGCGAAGCAGTTTGTCGCAAATGGCCTGGCGCAATTCCGGGAAGCCGGCCACCGGCGGATACTTGGTGTAGCCATCACGCATGGCCTGCGTTGCCGCATCGCAGATGTGTTGCGGTGTGCGAAAATCAGGCTCGCCCAGGCTCAGGTCAATCACGTCCAGGCCCTGCGCCTTAAGCTCCCGGCTCAGCTTAGCCATTCGGATGGTTTGAGGCTCAGAGATCAGGTCAAGGCGATGTGCGAGTTGCATGGTAAAGGTGTATTCAACGTTGGGAGCGCAAAGGTAGCTTCAGTGCTGCTTCACAATGGCTTGAAAGCATCACTTTCACAGGCCGTTACCTTTGGCGCCGCATGGCCGAAATCCCTTTGTTTTTTTACCCGGAAAAGCTGCAGACAGACGCTGCCATCGTGCTGCCAGAGGAGCAGGGCCGTCATGTAGCTCAAGTGCTTCGTATGCGCGCGGGTGAAGCCATTGCACTGACGGATGGGAAGGGAAATGCAGCCACCGGCATCATCACCGAGCTTAGCAAGAAGCGGGTCGCAGTACAGCTTCAGGAGCTAAGGGAAGTTCCCCGACCGCAGCCGGGATTGCAGCT
>JAMIQN010000330.1:0-4867 GCA_035914595.1 Chitinophagaceae bacterium
TTGAAGGCCATCCTTTTTCAAAGAAAATGCACCCTACCGGCACGGCCAATTCCACCTCTGCAATGCCCGACACCCTGAGCCAGCACCGCGAAATAACTGCTGCCTGCCGCGACCTTTTCCTGCGCAAAGCCTCTGATTATGGAACCAGTTGGCGGGTGCTGCGTCCGATCTCTATCGTTGATCAGATTTACATCAAAGCATGGCGCATCCGGCAGATTCAGCAGAAGGGGGTGCAACGGATTTCGGATAGTGTGGGCAGTGAATTTTCCGGCATTGTCAACTATGGCATCATTGCGCTGATCCAGGACACAGCACAGGATGACAACGACTGGGAATGGAGTACAGACAGGGCTGCAAAAGCCTACGACCGCGAGCTTCAGATCATCGAAAATCTGATGGTGGAAAAGAACCACGACTACGGCGAAGCCTGGCGCCAACTCAGCGAAGAGAGTCTGGTGGACCTCATCCTGGTGAAGCTGCTGCGCATCCGACAGATCATCGCCAATGAAGGGGCCACGCAAGTGAGCGAAGGAGCCGATGCCAACTTCCGCGACATCGTCAACTATGCGGTGTTCGCACTGATTCGCCACAGCGAGGCCGGGCAGTGAATGCGGACGTAATCTGAAAGAATCATTGGTACGATAGTACGGCTATAGCATTGCTGTAAATGCTTTAGAAGAAGAAATGCGGAACCTAAACTTGTCTTAAAGCCCAAGGGTTGCAGCCGCTTGCCTACGGATATTTGGGCTTCTTTGCACGAGCAGAAAATTCGCCATGGCAAATACTACTTCAAGCACTCATCGCAATACCGGCCTGAATATTTTCCTGCAAATCTTGCGGGTGTTGATGGGCCTGCTCTTCATTTTCTCGGGCGTTGTCAAAGCCAATGACCCCAGTGGGCTTGCCAATAAAATGGCAGAGTTTTTTGAGCCGACGGTGCTCAATATTCCCTCGCTCATTCCACATGCACTCAGCCTTTCGGTGCTGATGATCATCTGTGAAATTGTGTTTGGCGTGGTGCTGCTGATTGGCTTTGCCTGGCGCTTTTTCGCGTGGCTGATGCTGGGACTGAATATCTTTTTCACCTTCCTGACCGCGTACATCTACTACTGGGACATCATCCGCCATTCAGCGAAAGTGCGCGAGTGCGGCTGCTTTGGTGACTGCATCAAGATTTCCAATTCAGAGACCTTCTGGAAAGACGTCGTACTGTTGGCCATTGCCATTTTGCTGTTCGTCTTCCGCAATCGCATCCGACCCATCCTGCCAAAATATCCGAACACAGCCGTCTTCATCCTGGCAGTATTCTTTGCAGGCGGTATTCAGTGGTGGGCGTTGGAGCATTTACCATTCTACGATTGCATGCCCTACGCCGTGGGTAAAAACATTTGCGATGGGATGAAACAGCCGGCAGGATGTATTCCCGACAGTGTGGCGATGGTGTTTGTGTACAAGCACGATGGCAAGACCGAAGACCTGACCATGGATCAGTTAGGCTCCATTGACAGCACCTGGGAATTTGTAGATCGGAAAGACAAGGTGGTACGCAAGGGCAATGGCCTGTGCGACCCGCCCATCAAGGATTTTGTGATCAATGATTACAACGGGAACAACTTCACGGATGCGATGCTGCAAGACCCGGGTTACAAGTTTTTGCTCTTCCTGAGAGACCCCGAAGGAGCGCGCCGCGATAATCTGGATAAGCTGCAAAAACTCTCCGCAGAGGCCGCTGCGAAAGGCATTCCCTTGTATGTGCTTTCCTCCGGCAGCAGAGCGGCAAATGATACCTGGCAAAAGATGGCCGCCCTGCCCAGTGCCGAGATTTACACCTTCGACCAGACGGCCAGCAAGACCGCGATGCGCAGCGACCCGGGGCTGATGCTGCTACACGGCTGCGTCATTGAAGGGAAATGGAGTTTCCGGGATTATCCTACAAGCCTGCAGGCCGCAGGTGTGAAGGAATAGCAGTACCGGATAGTACATTCTGCGAAGACAGCTCTGCACACGTAGTCCTTCAAAGACGAGGCTTTTCATCAGCAATGCCAGGCCATCGAAACGGTGGTTATGCAGCCTGCTAAGGTTATCCGACGCAATGCGGCTGCGTATCTTGCCCGGCACATCCGATGCTGTTCAACTCTGTTGCCTTTGCTCTTTTCCTGCCGATTGTCTTCGGGCTTTATTGGCTGATCGGCGCACGACGCATCCGGCTGCAAAACATCCTGCTCATCCTGGCCTCTTTCGTCTTTTATGGCTGGTGGGATTATCGCTTTGTGTTGTTGCTGCTGGCCTCCACCAGCTTCGATTTTTTTGTAGGCATTCAGTTGGGCAGGTTCAGCGATGAGCGCCATCGCCGTTGGTTTTTCAGGGCCAGCATCATCGCCAATCTGACGGCACTGGGTTTCTTCAAATACTTCAACTTTTTCGCTGAAAATTTTGAACGGCTATTGCATAGCGTCGGTATTCAGGCGCAGCCCATCCTTCTCCAAATCATCCTGCCTGTCGGCATCTCGTTCTACACCTTTCACAGCATGAGCTACGTGATTGATGTGTATCGTCGCCACCGCGAGCCCTGCCGGGATGCTACGGCCTATTTCGCTTTCATTTCCTTTTTTCCATTGCTGGTAGCGGGGCCTATCGTGCGTGCCACCTGGTTTCTACCACAGTTTCAGGCAGAGCGCAAGTTTGAACCACCACGCGCCGCCGACGGTATGCGTCAGATGCTTTGGGGCTTTTTCAAAAAGATGGTCATTGCGGATGGCTGCGCTCAATTCGTCAACCCCATCTTCGACACCTGGCAAAGCCAGCCGGCGGGCATGCTGGTAGCGGGTGCCGTGCTCTTCGCCTTTCAGATTTATGGTGATTTTAGCGGATACAGTGATATCGCCATTGGCTGTGCCCGTCTGTTTGGCTTTCATCTGCTACCCAATTTTCGCTACCCTTTTTTCGCTCAAAATTTCGTTGAATTCTGGCGGCGCTGGCATATTTCACTCACCAGTTGGTTTCGCGATTATGTGTATTTCCCTCTGGGCGGCAGCCGGGGTGGGCAGTGGCAAATGATCCGCAACACGATGCTGGTGTTTTTGCTAAGCGGCTTTTGGCATGGCGCCTCCTGGACAATGATTGCCTGGGGTGGCCTGCATGGGCTGTTCATCCTTCCCACTATGTTGCTCCAGCACAGATCCGGTAGGAAGAAGCAAGAAAAACCATGGCGATGGACGCGCGTGCCCGGCTACCTGCTGGGCGTGTTGATCACCTTCACCCTTTTCTGCCTGACGCTGGTGGTCTTTCGCTCCGCGGATATGGGCGTAGCCGTCGCTTATTTGGAGCGTATCGGGCGGGTGCCCTGGGGTGCCTTGGCTATTGAAAGGCGCATCGGTGTGTTCATCCTGATCATGCTGATTGCTGAATGGTTCAACCGTCATCAGGAGCATGGTCTCACACTGAATGGAGTGCCATCGCGCGTTTTGCGCTGGGCGATTTACCTGTGTCTGGCGACCCTCATCTTTTTCTTTGGTGCGCCTCCGCAAACATTTTTCTACTTCCAATTCTGAGTCGTGAAAAGCTTCCTTCTGCGCTGCGCCTTGTTTCTTGCCTTGCTGGCCGGCCTGCTGTGGATGCTCACGTATATCACAGATTCGGATTTGCATCGCCGCCAAACAGGGCCTTTTCAAACCTGGAATGAAGCCGCGTCAGGGCAGCTCAATGCAGACATCCTAATCCTTGGCAGCTCGCACGCACATGTGCAGATAGACCCCGCAGGCCTTCAGCATATTTGGCCCGGCCTCAAGATTTACAATGCCGGCATTGATGGTTACACCTGGCCCGTACATCTTGCCTGGTACCGTTTCTATCGCCGGTTCAACAAGCAACCGCAGGTTATTATCCTCAATGTGGATTACCAGGAATTCAGCAAGAGTGCCCTTCGTATCAATCCCCTGCAGTTCCTTCCTTTCACCAACGACAGCTCGGTACGTCGCGCCTTGCATGAGATGGATATGCCCTGGCCACGTGTGCAGGTTCCTTTCCTGAAATATCGGGGTGAAGCCAATGCATTGCTGGCAGCGCTGCGCCCATCGCAACCATTGCCCGGCGAGTACAGCAAATGTGCCCATGCCGATGGTTTCATGCCTGTAGAGGCACATTGGGATGAAGCGTTGTTCCTTCAAAACCCACAACCCGACGAAGCAAAAATCAATTT
Organism: Chitinophagaceae bacterium; assembly: GCA_035914595.1. Lineage (GTDB taxonomy): Bacteria > Bacteroidota > Bacteroidia > Chitinophagales > Chitinophagaceae > UBA1952. Next base: position 4,199 of record JAMIQN010000330.1, read on the forward strand.
GGATAGCTCCGTTTGGCATTCATTTCTGCATTTCAAAAAAGCATGTTTTCAAAAAGGTATCCAGCTCATTACTGTTTTCACTCCGCATTACAGCCGCATTTCCGCACTCATTCCCGAAGGGCCTGCCTATCGAGCCTGGCTTCGTCACAACATTGAGCCGGAGGCCTTGTTTGTGGATTGTGCGAGCCAACCTTACAGTAACGACACCGCCTTTTTCTACAACTCCAATCATCTGAATGCACGAGGCGCTGCCGCCTTCACACAGGCTTTTGCCGATTCTCTGAGTCTGCTCCTCCCAGCACGCGCCAACCATTAACGCCACTCGTCCTTCCCTTTCCAAAAAGGCTATTAAAGTCGGTGCACAGCAGGCTTACATCGGCATGAAAAAGCAAGGCCGGCAGGCATCCCCGTATTTTTGCGCCCTTATGTCCGAGCTGCAACTCTACAACTCGCTCACGCGCCAGAAAGAAGTGTTTGAACCCCTCGTGCCGGGCCATGTAGGCCTTTATGTATGCGGCCCGACGGTAAGCGGCGAAAGCCATCTCGGACATGCCCGTCCTTACATCACTTTCGATGTGGTGCATCGCTACCTACGCCACCTGGGCTACCGTGTACGCTATGTGCGCAACATCACCGATGCCGGCCATTTTGAGGAAGAAGGTCGTGAGG
>JAMIQN010000331.1:0-8688 GCA_035914595.1 Chitinophagaceae bacterium
AGCAGGCCTTTGATCAGGGCATCCTGCGTCATGCCTTCGGCCTCTGCCTTGTAGTTGCGCACCACGCGATGGCGCAACACCGGTAGCGCCACAGCCTGCACATCTTCTATGTCCGGCGAATATTTACCGTGAAGCAGCGCCACACATTTTGCCCCCAGTATCAGATACTGAGAGGCGCGCGGGCCGGCACCATAGGAGATAAATTGATTGGTTTGCGAAGGCGCTTTTTCGCCGGGCCTTGTCTTATGCACCAGGCCTACGGCATATTCCAGCACATTATCAGGCACGGGCACCCGGCGTATCAATTCCTGAAAAGAAGTGATCGCTGCGGCATCGAGCACTTTTGGAAGGCTCACCGAGCGCGCGCCCGTTGTATTGCGCACGATGTCCACTTCTTCGCGGAAGGAAGGATAGTCGAGCGAAATGAGGAACATGAAGCGATCAAGCTGAGCCTCCGGCAGGGGATAAGTTCCTTCTTGTTCAATCGGGTTTTGCGTTGCCAATACGAAGAAGGGCGAAGGCAGCGGATAGAGCGCACCGCCGGCTGTGATGCTGCGCTCCTGCATGGCTTCGAGCAGGGCCGCCTGCGTCTTGGGTGGCGTCCGGTTGATTTCATCGGCCAGCACGATGTTGGCAAACAACGGCCCTTTCATAAACTGAAACTGGCGCTGTTCATTCAGAATTTCCGCACCGGTAATATCGCTGGGCATCAGGTCGGGAGTGAATTGGATGCGCTTGAAGGAAAGGTCCAGCACCTCGGCCAGCGTTTTCACCAATAGTGTTTTTGCCAGTCCCGGCACCCCAACCAGCAGTGCGTGACCATTGCAAAGGATGGAGACCAAAAGCTGCTCCACCACCTCCTGTTGCCCTACAATCACCTGCGACACCGCATCGCGGATTGCCGATATTTTTTCAGTCAGGGCCTGGGTAGCTGCAAGGTCAGATGGGTAGGACATGAATCGGTCAGTTTTATTGAAATGCCTGCAAAGCGGCGGGGGCAAATATTCGTAGCCCGAACGGAATACCAATACTGCCTCTCTTATTTTGTAAAAAGCTAACAGGGGAAATCACACAATCATGGCAACGGACCTATCGCTTTCAGAAGCGCAGCAGCGGGTGGATGAATGGATTCGAACGACCGGCGTCCGCTACTTTTCAGAGCTTACCAACCTCGGCATTCTGATGGAAGAAGTGGGAGAGCTGGCCCGGCTGATGGTGCGCCAATTCGGCGAACAGTCTTTCAAGAAAAGTGATACGGGCCGCGAGCTGGCCGATGAACTGGCCGACGTGCTCTGGGTAGTGATTTGCCTGGCCAACCAAACCGGTGTGGACCTGAACAAGGCCTTTCTGGGAAATCTGGAAAAGAAGCAGCAACGTGATGCCGACCGCCACCGCAACAATGAAAAACTGCGCCCTTCCGGCGAATAATTGCAGCCAGGCAGATTTCCTCTGCTCTGATTTCAATTTCAAAAAATGATCTGGAAATAAGGTCCTTTTTCTCGCCGAAAGAAGGCTGAGGCCAGCTTGTAAATTCGCAGTCCGACATCAATCAAGACAGACGATTTTCGTCGAGGTTGAAGGCCGACTTTCCCCCAATGATTTTCTCATCCAAGCTCATCGAAGATGCCGTTCAGGCATTTTCCAGCCTGCCCGGCATCGGCCGTAAATCGGCACTGCGCATGGTGCTCCATCTGCTGAAACAGGACAAGGAAAAAGTAGCTGTATTCACAGAAGCCATTGCACGGATGCGCCAGGAAATCTGCTTTTGCAAACTATGCCATAACGTTTCCGATTCAGAAATCTGCGGTATCTGCAGCAATCCCGGTCGCAACCGCAGCCAGGTCTGCGTGGTAGAAAACCTGCGCGACGTCATCGCCATTGAAAGTACGCAGCAATACAGCGGCCTCTACCATGTGCTGGGCGGCATCCTTTCACCGCTGGATGGCATTGGGCCGGAACAATTGCAAATTGAATCGCTGGTTCGGCGGGTACAGGAGCAGGGCATCGAAGAACTGATCATGGCCCTCAGCCCCACCATTGAAGGCGACACCACCGCTTACTTTATCGCCAGGCAACTGCACGAAGTACCCGTTACCATCACCACTATTGCGCGTGGCATTGCCTTCGGCGGCGAACTGGAATATGCGGATGAACTGACCCTGGCGCGCTCCATCGCAAAGCGCCTCCCGATTGACAACTACGTCAGCTTAGCCAAAAGCTGAGCATCTCACTTTTCAATGCGCACTTCCTTGATGGTATAGCTGCCGGCATCGGGCCTCAGGAAGAGATAGACTTTGTAGCGACAGGTAGCCGTTTTTAGCGTGCCTGTGGTAAACCGCGAATCGCTGGTGGTAGAATTTCCGGAATAGTCAATCACGAAATCGCGTACCCGCTGGCGACTGAAAAAGTCCCGAAGCACCTGTTCGCCCTGTGTTCTGCTGTAGGTAGAGCTGTTGTTGTTGACGGTAATGTCCACCGATTTTCCAAAATAGCGGGAGACGGCGGACGCATCGCCGGAGCGGAAGGCAGCTACGATAGGTTCGAGTTGTTTGTCCTGTGCAGAAGAAGGCCAGGCAAGGCCACCAATCAGCAAGAAGGACAGAAGAATCTTTTGAACAAAATGCACGGAAGAAAATTTGACAGACAGAATTCCGGTAACGCGGCTGATAAGCACAAAAACGAAGCCAGTTTTCGGGCGAAAGATAATCGGAACGCCTTTCCTTCAAATATTGCCGCCGCACTGCTCCCCTCGCCTTTCGCGTATAGTATGCAGTTGAAAAAACAATCCGATTTCAAGAGACCGAGCAGTACTTCCTAAAGATTAACCCTGTCTTAAGCCGTCCTGATTGCGCTCTGGCCCGGTCAGCCCAAAGCCCGGCCTATTGGGACGCTACCTTCGCGCCATGTCGAAAAAAGCGATGCTCATTATTATGGATGGATGGGGCCTCGGACAGGTGCCTGCGTCAGATGCCATCCGTGCTGCCAACACTCCGTTTGTAGATGCTTTGTATGGCCAATATCCCAACTCCACGCTGGTCACCTGCGGCGAAGCAGTGGGCCTGCCCGATGGCCAGATGGGAAACTCCGAAGTAGGCCATCTGAACCTGGGTGCCGGCCGCATCGTGTATCAGGAATTGCAGCGCATCAATGTGGCCATTCGCGATGGTGTGCTGGCCGCATCACCTGTTCTTCAAAAAGCTTTTCAGGAAGTAAAAACGCGGGGCAGCCGCCTGCATTTCATCGGCCTCGTTTCGGATGGTGGCGTGCATTCTCACATCAATCATCTCAAGGCTTTGCTGGCACTGGCACAAAAAGCAGGGATTACCGGCACAGCCGTACATGCCTTCACCGATGGCCGTGACGTGGACCCCAAAAGTGGTTTAGGCTTTATCCAAGACCTGCAAACGACGCTGGCAGAAACGGGGGCCGTGCTGGCCACCGTAACGGGCCGCTACTATGCCATGGATCGAGACAAGCGCTGGGACCGGGTCAAGCTGGCCTACGATGCCCTGGTGCACGGCCGTGGCGCACACACGCAGGATGTGGCTGCCGCTATTTCAGCGAGCTACGATGCGGACGTTACCGACGAGTTTATCAAGCCGATTGTGCAGGTGGATGAGGCAGACAAGCCATTAGCTCGCATTCAGGAAAATGATGTGGTCATCTGCTTCAATTTCCGCACTGACCGCTGTCGCGAAATCACCATTGCCCTGACGCAGGAAGCATTCCCCGAGCAGGACATGAAGCCACTTTCACTTCACTATGTGACGATGACGGAATACGATGCACGCTACAAAAACGTGCAGGTCATTTTTGAAAATGACAACCTCCGTCGCACGATAGGAGAGGTGCTGGCTGATGCAGGTAAGAAGCAAATCCGGATTGCCGAAACGGAAAAATATCCGCACGTCACCTTCTTCTTTTCGGGCGGCCGCGAAGAGCCTTTCGAAGGCGAACGCCGCCTGATGGCACCTTCTCCCAAAGACGTGGCCACCTATGATCTCAAGCCTGAGATGAGCGCGCATGAAGTCACCGGCCTCATCCTGCCCGAGCTGGAAAAAGGAGACACCGATTTCATCTGTCTCAATTTTGCGAACACCGATATGGTAGGCCATACGGGCGTGTGGGAAGCGGCGGTCAAAGCAGCGGAAACGGTAGATCATTGCGTGAGTCAGATCGTCCCGCTGGCGCTGAAAAAAGGCTATGGCATTTTCCTCACCGCCGACCACGGCAATGCCGATTTCTTGGTCAATGAAGACGGCACCCCTAACACGGCCCACACCATGAATCTGGTGCCGCTCTTTCTCATCTCCAATGATTACAAAGGCGGTCTGAAAAGTGGCAAGCTGGGCGATATCGCTCCGAGCATCCTTTCCTATATGGGCCTGCCGGTGCCGGCTGAAATGACGGGAAACCTGTTGCTGGATGACCCAATTTCTTAAGGGTAGTTTTTAGACCACTTCCTTCTTTCGTTGGTGAAAAAAGGAAGTACCGAATCGGCCTATAGCCTGCTATATCCTATCAATCATTTGGGAAAACAATTGGCATACCTGCACCGTATCCGGCAGTGTGCTTGCCAACGAATCGGCAGCCTGCAAAACACGATGCCCCCGTTCGGGATTTTGAATAGCGTCCTGCAGCACCTGAGCGATGTTTTCCGCATCGAGGGGGTCAAAATAGAAAGCTGCATCACCCAGAAGTTCTGTGGCAAAGTCCAGCCTGCCGGTGAAGATGTAGCGGCGATGCCGAAGGGCTTCCGCAAACACGCCTGAATAAGATTCGAGAAGGCTCGGCAGAAACACACCGTGATGGGCATCCAGCGTAGGGCCTACCTCCTCCAGCCGCAGCGGGCCCAGGTTGCGCACGAAAGAAAATGGCTGCAGCGCCTGCAACACTTTTGCAGCACCCGCGGCTTCGTGCATATCCAGCGTCAAAGAAATTTCAACAGGCACCTGACGGCGTTGCAAGGAAGCAGCCAGCGCAGGGAGGCATTCGAAATTCTTGTGCTCGTAATAGTGGCTCAGAAATAGCAGGCGCAGAGGCAGCCGCGGCTCCGGCATGGGCGTTACGTCTTGCGGTAGAAGCGCTGCATTGGGCAACACTAAAAGGGATGATTCGTCCCGATGAAAGCGGGCCGCCAGTCGTCGCCGCATCACCTCCGTCTGCACCGCGATAGCCGTAGCATACTTCAGATGATAGGCCACATACCGATCCATGAGACGATTTTTCTGACGGGCACGTGGGCTCATGCGTTGCCAGGCCGGCGAGTCCGGATGCCCTAATTGGGCGAGTTGGATATACACGAGCTGCGGTCTTCCACCTGCTGGAAACGCGACATTGCCCAAGCTTACGACCTTATCAATCTGAAGTTGATTGCACAATGCAGGGAAGCGGAAATGAACTTGGCGAAGCTTCTCCAGCCAGTTGCGATGGAAGCGATCTGCCACACTCAGCAACTCGATGTTAGGATGAGCGCGCAGATTCTCGTATTCTGCATCCTGCGGCGCCAGCACAAAGAGGCGATCCTGCGGGCGCAAGGGAGCCAGACCATCCACAAGCTGGAGCGCGACCGTCTTTCCTCCTCCGTGATGAAGGTTGGAGGCATTGAGCAAAAGGTTCACCGGACGCGGAAATTAGGGCACGAAGGCTGCTACCGGTCCACATTGCCAATGAGGCTGTGGAGATAGCCGCCATAACCGCTTTTGGCAAATTTGGTGGCGAGGGCCTCCATTTGATCATCATCAATCCAGCCATTGCGATAGGCCAGCTCTTCGATACAACCCACTTTCAGGCCCTGCCGTTTTTCCAGCACATGAATAAACTGGCCGGCTTCAATCAGCGAATCGAACGTGCCGGTATCCAGCCAGGCTGTGCCCCGATCCAGCACACCTACTTCCAGCTTTCCGCGCTCGAGGTAGGTCTTGTTGACGTCCGTGATTTCAAGTTCGCCCCGCGGTGAAGGTTTTTGCGCTTTGGCAATAGCTACAACGTCATTGTCGTAGAAATACAGGCCCGGTACGGCAAAACGGCTCTTGGGGTTTGCCGGTTTTTCCTCAATGGAACGCACGCGAAAGTTGCTGTCGAACTCGACCACGCCATAGCGCTCGGGGTCGTTGACCTGATAGGCAAACACAACGGCTCCATTCGGATTCACCTTCTTGCGCAGCAAGGCGCCCATCCCTGAACCATAAAAAATATTATCGCCCAAAACAAGCGCCACCGGGTCATTCCCGATGAAATGTTCGCCGAGGATGAAGGCCTGCGCCAGCCCGTCCGGTGAGGGCTGCACCACATACTCAAACCGGCACCCCAGATGACTTCCGTCGCCGAGCAGCCTGCGAAAAGCCTCCTGGTCGTGAGGCGTGGAGATGATGAGGATTTCGCGAATGCCGGCCAGCATCAGCGTGCTGAGCGGGTAATAAATCATCGGCTTATCATACACCGGCATCAGTTGTTTGCTGACGGCAATGGTGAGCGGATGGAGGCGTGTGCCGGAGCCGCCGGCCAGAATAATTCCTTTCATAAACGATCGTATTGAACGTCGGGCATTCGCTTAGCCTGCGTATTGCTTTTGGTAGTATTCCTGATAGGCGCCGCTGGTCACATGATCGAGCCATTCCTGGTTGGAGAGGTACCAGTCCAGGGTCTTGCTGAGGCCTTCTTCAAAAGTGACGGAAGGCGCCCAGCCCAGCTCGCGATGAATTTTGCCTGCGTCAATGGCATAACGGCGGTCGTGGCCGGGGCGATCGCGAACGAAAGAAATAAGCTGCTCGGAGCTGCCTTCTGCACGACCCAGTTTGCGGTCCATGAGGCGACAGAGCAGGCGTATCAGTTCGATGTTTTGCCATTCATTGAAGCCGCCTACATTGTACGTTTCGCCGGTCTTTCCTTTATGAAAAACGAGGTCTATGGCGCGGGCATGGTCCACCACATACAGCCAGTCGCGGGTGTATTTGCCATCCCCATAAACGGGCAGCGGTTTTTCAGTCCGGATGTTGTGGATGAAAAGCGGAATCAGCTTTTCAGGGAACTGATTCGGGCCGTAGTTATTGGAACAATTCGTGATGACGAAGGGCAGATGGTAGGTATTGCCGTAGGCGCGCACGAGGTGGTCAGAAGCCGCCTTGGAAGCAGAATAGGGGCTTTGGGGATCGTAGGGAGTAGTCTCTAAAAAGAAGCCTGTTTCACCCAAAGAGCCATACACTTCATCAGTGCTGACATGATAAAAGCGTTTTCCCTCCAACTGACCATTCCATAGAGTTCGTGCGGCATTCAGCAGGTTGGCTGTGCCCATCACATTGGTTTGAATGAAGGCATTCGGGTCGGTAATGGAACGATCCACATGGCTTTCGGCAGCCAGATGAATGATACCATCGGGGCGGTGCGCTTCGAACACGCGCATGATTTCAGCAGCATCAGTGATATCGGTGCGTACGAATTGATAATTCGGCGCCTGCTCTATATCACGAAGGTTTTCCAGGTTGCCGGCATAGGTGAGGGCATCCAGATTGACGATTTTATAGTCAGGATATTGCTGCACAAAAAGGCGCACCACATGCGAGCCAATGAAGCCTGCTCCGCCGGTAATCAGGATAGTCATATCAAGTTTCAGGCTGCGAAACTAAGGGCAGGCCTACTACCCCACACTCCATCATAGGCTATCCATCTCCTTCAAATCCTTTACTGCAAGGCAGCCCTTTTCATATCGCCCATTCGGGCATCTTTGCCGGCTATGCGTTCGATTACCCTTTTGATTTTTTGCTTCTTCTGTATTCATCTCACTCAGGCAGGCACGCTACGTGGTGTAGTCCGCGATGCCAAGGGAGCGCCCCTTCCCTTCGCCACGGTGTATATCTCCGGCACTACACTCGGCAGTGTGGCCAATGCATCCGGCGAATATTCGATTGTGTTGGACGCGGGTAGCTATGTGGTGAGCTGTCAGTACATCGGTTATGAAAAAGCCAGCTATGAGTTGACGATTGCAAAAGACGAGGTACGAAAACATGACTTTCGACTGCATACACAGGGTTTGAGCATCGGCGAGGTGGTGGTGCGCGCCAGCGATGAAGACCCGGCCTACCGCATCATCCGCGAGGCCATTCGCAAGCGTGCCTTTCACTATGCCCAGGTGCAGCAATTTCAAACCTCCATTTACCTGAAAGGTGTGATGCGTACCCGCGAAACACCCTCAGAAGTGATGGGGCAGAAAATTGACAAAGGTGAAATCGGCCCCGATACCAGCGGCAAGGGCGTCCTCTATCTGTGCGAAGAGGTGGCGGATTATTATTCCGAGCGTAAGCCACCACGGCAGCGCACCATCATTCACTCGGTAAAGGAAAGCGGCAACCCGAACGGCTATGGCTTTTCCCAGTTTCCACCGGTTATTTCTTTCTACGCGAACAATGTGATTTCGTTGAATAATTCAAGGCCACTCATTTCGCCTATTTCCGATGGCGCTTTTGCCCATTACAAATACCGGCTGGAAGGCGAATTCAAGGAAGGCCGCAACACGATTTACAAGATCAAAGTCATTCCCAAACACGCCTATTCGCCGTTGTGCTTCGGGCATATCTACATCGTGGATGGCGACTGGGCCATTCACTCGCTGAGCCTGGCCACCAGCACGCGCTATGGCCTGGAAACCATCGACACATTTCGGATAGACCAGGTGCTGCTGCCGCTGCGCAA